>NZ_JBFUKP010000045.1:0-1218 GCF_056400765.1 Ramlibacter sp. P4_H7 | reverse complement strand
GGCGGGAGCCGCGACGGCGGGCTGGGCCGCAGCGCCGGCGGCGGCCGGGCGGGCGGCCAGGTTCTTCACCATTCCGGGCTGCGCGTTCATCTGGATCGCCGCGATGTTCTCCGGCGTGGCCATCTTCTCCATCGGCAGGTAGTCGCTCTTGAAGTTCACCTCCACCGCGCCGGTCAGCTGCGCCTTCGTCTGCAGCTGCGAATCGTCCATCAGCTTCTGCGTGCTCATCAGCTTGACCACCGGCTGCTGCGAATACTTGTAGCTGCCCTTGGAGTAGTAGCTGCCGTCGCGCCGCTCCTCGCTGTCGGCGCTCTTGCTGTAGCTGCCACCCTCGCTCTTGCCCTCGTAGTCGCCCGAGTAGCTGTTGGTCATCTGCAGGTTGCCCGATGCGTCCTTCTCGTGGTCGAACTTGGTGGCGCTGAAGGCGTACTTGCGGTTGTCGCTGGCCTTGAAGTCGAACACCACCTTGGCGCTGATCTTGCCGTCGGTGACCACGATGCGGTTGATGCCCATCATCACCATCGTCGCCAGCAACTGCTGCCGGCCGGTGGCGACGGTCGTGCGCGCGGCCGGCACCAGCGCGGCCTCCACCACCTCGTCGTCCAGGCTGGTCAGCGGCTTGTCCAGCGGCAGCGAGCGGTTCAGGCGATCGACCGCCGACTTCTCGTCGATGCCTTCGCGCAGCACAACGCGCGGCTGCGCGGGCGCGGACGAGTCGCTGCCGAAGCTGCCGAAGGGATCGTCCTCGCCCGTGCTCAGCTGGAACAGGTCGGGGAACTGGTCGACGAGGTGGTCGCGGCCCTGGTTGTCGGTGGTGTTGTCGTCGCGGAACTGGTTCAGGCTCTTGGACACGTCCGCCACCAGCTTGGCGTAGGCCTCCATCTGCTGGATCGAGCTGTCCACGATCGAATGGAACACGCCCTGGATCAGCCCGGACACGAAGCCCGGGAAGTTCACGCCCTGCACCAGGCCCACCATGTTCTCCACGCCGGCCCGCGTGGCCTGGCCGAACTGCTGCGGCTTCATCGCCTCGTCGCCGGCCAGCGCGCGCACCTGCGGACTCTGCTGCCGCAGCCGCACGCCTTCCGGTTCGGCCAGGTAGCTACCGATCTGGACCAGGTCGTGCGCCAGCTGCCGGCGCTTGTCCTCCGGCAGGGAGTTGAAGGCCGGGCTGCGCTGCAGCAGGCCGCGCACGGCCTGGCGCGCGGCGTCCACGGT
>NZ_JBFUKP010000044.1:0-1310 GCF_056400765.1 Ramlibacter sp. P4_H7 | reverse complement strand
GAGCGCGCATCGCTCCATCCTTCCCGCTGTACTCCGGCAGCCCTGCCTGCCGGATGCGGCCTTGTTCAACTTCTCTTGATCGGAGTCAGCCATGGCCAAGCCACTCAGCGGAAATGTCAGTGTCAACCTGGACCAGTGGGCCGATGGATCGGTCCTGCAGGGCGATGTCGATGGGACGGGGCAGAGCCAGGAAGTCTTCGTCAATGGCAACCTGAATGCCCAGAAGGCGCACTACAACGAGGGGGACGCGATCCCGTACCGTGCAGTCCTGGACAACCTGCAGCCAGGGGTGACCTACGGGCTGGTGATCCAGTGGGACACGGTGGATTCGGGCGCCTATGCGCTGGACTACCTGACCGGCTACAACTTCAGYTTCGATGGCACGAARCACCAGGGTGAGCCGGATGTGAACCCCTTGTTGGGGGTGACGGGCATCAGTTCCGGCGCGATCACCGGGGCTGCCATCCAGTCCGATTCGCAGTTGCTGACCGGATTCGGCTCTCAGTTCGGAGTGACGGATGGCCTGAGCTCGGGACTGCCCTCCGGTTCGCAATCCATTTCCCTCTTCGGCGCCGTGAGCGGGGCGGCGGTCAGCGTGGTGACCTACAACGCGGACCACACCAAGGCGTCCGTCACCATCACCTTCGTGTACACGGGCAGTGCCGCCGACAACGCCGACACRGTCGTTGTCGCCTGGGGTGGGCACATCGCCTCTTCGCTGGACTGGCACGACGACGCGGGAGAGACCGTCCAGACGGCCTCGGACATCAGCGGCTCGCCCTACCACATGCGTGTGCTGAGCCTCGTCGTCGACGGCACGGTCACCAGCATCGGCAACCAGGACCGCTCGCTGTCCGCCGACGCCGTGCTCCCGCCCGAACCGCCGGTGTCGGTCGCAGTGGACCTCATCGCCGACGATGACGACACGCTCAATGGCATCGGCGATTCCGCCGATGGTGACGACGCGGCCAGCGTCCCGGCGATCACTCCGCTCGGGGTGACTGGTGCGACCAGCATCGATTTCGCCGACCTCCATCTCGACCCGGTGCTGGACACCTCCGCGGCGGCGGTCAAGAGCGGGGGCGTGGCGCTGTCCTACTTCTGGGATGCTGCGAGCACCACGCTGTATGCCGCGACGGATGTCACCAGCGCGACCACGGCAGCGGCGACGGTGGTCTTCTCGATCGCCTTGCAGGAAAGCGGCGGCATATTCGACTACTTCTTCAGTTCCACCGGCCAGATCGATCATCCGGCGGGCAACACCGAGAACAACGTGTTGGTGGATGTGACGTTCACCGCGACCGGCCTGG
>NZ_JBFUKP010000043.1:0-1431 GCF_056400765.1 Ramlibacter sp. P4_H7 | reverse complement strand
CTAACAGGTCGTATATGGACTCCTCTCCAACGACAAGGCCCTGATCACTGTTGTTGGCTTCAAGAGCAACGCCTGCGGTCGTATATCCGGCATCGTGTGTGGGCTGCTTGAGCCCGTGCCGTCATGGGTTCCGCGTGGTAGGAAGCAGCGCCAAACGTTCGATCGGCTTGCAATGAGCCGGACTTGTTATCGGCGTCAGCACTTCCTGGGGTTCGTCCCTGTTGGCCATGAGGGGGCGATCAGTCCTTGGCAAGCGAGAAGAGCAATTCTGTGTTCAGTGCGCAGCGGCCGGCGGTCTGCAGGCGCGCGCGGGGTCGAAGGGCTGCTGGTGGCGCAGCGTGGCAAAGCAGATGCGCGCGAGCTTGTTGGCCAGCGCGCAGGTGGCCTTGTTCTGGTTGGTGCGCTGACGCACGGCCAAGGCCCACGCCTTCAATCCAGTGCATTCGCGCCCGGCGCTCTGGGCACGCGCGGCGGCCTGCAGCACGCTGCGCGCGCCGTGCGTGAGCAGGGTGCGCAAGTAGCGATCGCCCGCGCGCGTGATGCTGCCCAGGCGGCGGGTGTTGCCCGAGCTGTGCTCGCGCGGCGTCAGGCCCAGCCAGGCCGCAAGCTGCCGACCGTTGCGAAACTGGGTGAGGTCCGTGCCCACGGCGGCGACCAGGGCGGTGGCGGTCAGCAGGCCCACACCGGGGATCGACAGCAGCAGCTGGCAGGCGGGGCTTTGGCGTACGACATCGCGCAGTTCGCGCTCGAYCTGCGCAATGCGCTCCTCCAGCTGCGAGACTTCCACCAGCAGCATCTGCATCGTGGGGCGCAGCAGGGCCGGCAATGCCGAAGCCGGGTCGGCAACCAGGCGCCGGATCGCATGCAGGCCGGCCTTGGCGCCGACGGTGATCGGCACGCCGAACTCGCGGCAGTAGCCCCTGAGCGTGTTGATGCGCTGGGTGCGGCTGGCCATCCACTGGCTGCGCGCGCGGTGCAGCGCCTGCAGTGCTTGCTGCTCGATCGACTTGACGCGCACCTCGCGGATCTCGGGGCTGCGGTGCGCCTCCAGCAGGGCGGCGCAATCGGCCGCGTCGGTCTTGTTGCGCAGGCAGTAGCGGCGCACGTGGGTGGCCGGCAGCAGGCGAACCCGGATACCTTGCCGCTGCAGCGACCTGGCCCAGTGGTGCGCCGAGCCGCAGGCTTCCATCACGACTTGTGCGGCCGTGCGGTTGCCAAAGAAGCGCTCGAACTGCGCGCGGGTCAGCCGATGCGAGCCAACGAGGCGCCCTTGCGCATCAGCCTCGGCCACCTGGAAAACAGTCTTTGCAAGATCGACGGCGACGGTTGTAGCATCCATGTCGGACTCCTTTCGTTGAAGACCTGATCCCCACGCCAATGAAGACCAGTGCGCCAATCTGGCGCGAAAAACGAGAGGAGTCCATCCCATCA
>NZ_JBFUKP010000042.1:0-1748 GCF_056400765.1 Ramlibacter sp. P4_H7 | reverse complement strand
CAAGGACTGATCGCCCCCTCATGGCCAACAGGGACGAACCCCAGGAAGTGCTGACGCCGATAACAAGTCCGGCTCATTGCAAGCCGATCGAACGTTTGGCGCTGCTTCCTACCACGCGGAACCCATGACGGCACGGGCTCAAGCAGCCCACACACGATGCCGGATATACGACCGCAGGCGTTGCTCTTGAAGCCAACAACAGTGATCAGGGCCTTGTCGTTGGAGAGGAGTCCATATACGACCTGTTAGACCTCAAGGCGCCGGCGTGCCTCACGGCCGGATGAGCTTGTAATAGGACCGACCGCCCTTCTTATGATGCTGCAGACGTCCGTCGTCCTCAAGCATCCGTGCGAAGGTTGCGAACAGCCACCCCTTCTGGCCCTTCGGGTTCTTCGAGTTCTTCGGAACGGCGCTGAAATTGATCTCCAAACCGTCGTTCACGTCAGTCGCAGGGACGAGACGGTCGGCGTACAAGGATTCGCGCTCCTGCATGAATGCGAACACTTCGTCGCAGCATTCCTTCAAGAGAGCGTGGATCTTGTCTTTTGAGTGCATCTCATCCCCTGTACCTGAATTTCTGAGGTCTAACGTACAAATGACCGGCGGATAGTAGGCCGGCGAAAGCCAGCCGATAGGACGTCCGTGTCGATTGCCATGTTAGACCTCATCGCCTGGCCTTTCGCGACAGCTCTCGCAGCCGGGCGAGTGCTTCGACAGAGCCGATTCTCCCGGCGTGCACATACTCCTTCCCCTGCGCGTCCTCGTCCGAACAGAGCCAAGCCAGAATTTCCTCAGCGAGCAATCGGTGCGGCGCAATTCGGTCGGCGTGCCTTTCAAGCAGTCTGAGTTCCTCCGCATCGGACTCATGGCCATCTAGGGCGAAGCGCCAGTAGAAATTCTCGTACGAGTCGCAGAAGCTCGCGAACGAGATTTCCCCAGCGGTGCAGCGACGAATGAGATCGTCGTAGCGTGCGAGGGTGGCGAGAAGGTCAGCCTCTGATGCGAACATGACCATACGTGAGGTCTAACGTGAAGGTGACCGGCACGTTGCGGCAAGGGGCCGCACGGTGCACGAATTACCACGGCATCGTGCGGACCCTTGCCGCAGCGCGTCCGAGTCGACCGACCTGTTATGCCGCATGTACTTCATGAGCAGACACCTTGGGCGCAGGAATACCAAACCACGCCCACCAGGTCGACAGCCAGCACCACGGCAGCGCACACGATTACGCCCACCAGCTTATGACGGAGTTGACCCGGGCCCCACATCCCGAAGTACACAACTGCCGCAAAGCTTACGAAGAACGGCAGCCAGTACCAGTCGGATTTAGCGGGCACGTGCAGTACGTGAATGAAGAGAAGAAGCAGAGCAGCGTAAACCGCGACACCTCCGAGAATGACGCGGACGGACTTCATGCGGCATAACGTCGGAGTTGACCGGCGACCAGAGGAGAGGTCCGCCGCGAAGCGAAGGACCGCCGCCGGGCGTCCGCGTCGAATGATGGGATGGACTCCTCTCGTTTTTCGCGCCAGATTGGCGCACTGGTCTTCATTGGCGTGGGGATCAGGTCTTCAACGAAAGGAGTCCGACATGGATGCTACAACCGTCGCCGTCGATCTTGCAAAGACTGTTTTCCAGGTGGCCGAGGCTGATGCGCAAGGGCGCCTCGTTGGCTCGCATCGGCTGACCCGCGCGCAGTTCGAGCGCTTCTTTGGCAACCGCACGGCCGCACAAGTCGTGATGGAAG
>NZ_JBFUKP010000041.1:0-1937 GCF_056400765.1 Ramlibacter sp. P4_H7 | reverse complement strand
GTCGCCGGGGCCGCCGCAGCGGGTGCGGGCGCCGGCGCCGCCTTGGCCGCGGGGGCGCCCGCGGCGGCTTCCACCGTGAGCAGCACGGTGCCTTCCGACACCTTGTCGCCCACCTTCACGCGCAGTTCCTTCACGACGCCGGCCTGCGATGCGGGGATTTCCATCGAGGCCTTGTCGCTCTCCACCGTGACGAGCGATTGTTCCTGCTTGATCGTGTCGCCCGGCTTCACGAGCACCTCGATCACGGCCACTTCCTTGAAATCGCCGATGTCGGGGACTTTCACTTCCGTCACGGGCATTTACTTTGCCTCTTTCGCTTTGATGGTGAAGATGTCGCAGGGCAGTTCGGAATTCCGGTCGAACTCGCAACCTGCCGCGATCCCCGCTTCCGCGACTTCCCGCGCGGTCTTGGCCTTGGCGTAGGAAGAATGCATCGCCCCCAGGGCGAAGCTGCGGCCCGAGCCGATCCCCCAGAACTCCTTGAACTCGAACACCTCGCGGTAGCTGTAGAGCCCGTAGATGCCGGTCGCATTGGCGATCACCACGCTGAACTGGCTGGACTCGTAGGGGTCGCTGTCTTCTTCCTTCGTCTGGAGGAAGAAGTTGTCCTTGAGGTACGGATGCAGCTTGGTGAAGGTGTCGAACACCTCGTCCTTGCTGCCCAGTTTCAAGATCTCGCGCGGCATCGAACTCATCGCCTTGCGCAGCACCGGAAAGTGCGCCACGGTCCCCGCCATGCCGATGTAGCTGGGCCCATCGTCGGTGTCGACCTTGAAGATCTTGGTGTTGTCCTCGAAACGGTGTGCGAGGCGTGTGTCGCCGAAGGTCACCAGGGTGTCCGCGGCGATCGCGACCTGCCCGGCTTTCTTCACCACCACAACTGTTGTCATCGATTCTTGTATTTCTTAGAGAAGGACGCGGCGGAAATCCGCCAGGATCTGTCCCAGGTAGGCGTTGAAGCGCGCTGCGGACGCTCCATCGATGACCCGGTGATCCCAAGAGAGCGACAGCGGCAGCATCAGGCGGGGCTGGAACTGCTTGCCATCCCAGACCGGTTCGGTCTGGCTTTTGCAGACGCCAAGGATAGCGACTTCCGGCGCGTTGATGATCGGGGTGAAGTACCGACCGCCGATGCCGCCGAGCGAAGAAATCGTGAAAGTCGCGCCCGACATGTCGGCAGGGCTGAGTTTGCCGTCGCGGGCCTTCTTCGCCAGCTCGGCCATTTCCTGGCTGATCTGCAGCACACCCTTCTTGTCCGCGTCCTTGATCACGGGCACCACCAGGCCACTGGGCGTGTCTGCCGCGAAACCGATGTGGTAGTAGCTCTTGAGGACGAGGTCCTCGCCGTCGAGCGAGCTGTTGAAATCGGGGAATTTCTTCAGCGCCGCCACGCAGGCCTTGATGAGGAAGCCGAGCATCGTCACCTTGATGCCGGACTTCTCGTTTTCCTTGTTGGTCGCGACGCGGAAGGCTTCCAGCTCGGTGATGTCGGCATCGTCGTGGTTGGTGACGTGCGGAATCATCACCCAGTTGCGGTGCAGGTTGGCCGCGCTGATCTTCTTGATGCGCGACAGCGGCTTGCGCTCGATGGCGCCGAACTTGGCGAAATCCACCTTCGGCCAGGGCAGCAGGCCCAGGGCCTCGCCGCCGCCACCACCCGCAGGGGCCTTGGCGGACGCCGCCTTGGTGCGCGCATCCCCGGCCATCACCGCCTTGGTGAAGCCCTGGACGTCTTCCTGCGTGATACGCCCCTTGGGTCCGGTGCCCTTCACTTCCTCCAACGGCACCCCCAGCTCGCGCGCGAACTTGCGCACGGAAGGCGAGGCGTGCGRCAGGTTGCCGGTCGCGCCCCCCGGCTCGTGCGGCGGCAGCGCGGCCGTGGGCGGCGTCCGTTCACCGGCCGCGACGGCGGCTTGCGCAGGCGCGCCGATCGCGGC
>NZ_JBFUKP010000040.1:0-2566 GCF_056400765.1 Ramlibacter sp. P4_H7 | reverse complement strand
GAGCGGGGGCGTGGCGCTGTCCTACTTCTGGGATGCTGCGAGCACCACGCTGTATGCCGCGACGGATGTCACCAGCGCGACCACGGCAGCGGCGACGGTGGTCTTCTCGATCGCCTTGCAGGAAAGCGGCGGCATATTCGACTACTTCTTCAGTTCCACCGGCCAGATCGATCATCCGGCGGGCAACACCGAGAACAACGTGTTGGTGGATGTGACGTTCACCGCGACCGGCCTGGGCGGATCCGCCACTGGCACGTTCCATCTGTCGTTCGACGACGACCTTCCAGTGCGCGCCTCCAACCCCACGCCGGTGACGGCCACGGTGGAAGAGGACGGCATGTCTTCGGCCGTCACTCCGGAAGCCGGTGGCCTGAACGGCAACGACCAGTCGCTGGGCAATCCCGGCGCGGGCGACACTCTCGCTGACGACCAGGCCAGTGGCGCGGTCGGCTCGCTGACCGCGCTGGTGGACGTGGGCGCGGACCAGCCCGGCACCTTCACCCTGAGCAGCGTGACCACCAGCCTGCCCACGTTGTTCTCCAAGGGCGAAGCGGTCACCTACGCGGTCACGGACAGCAACGATGCCGACACCCTGCTGGACACGCTGACGGCCACGGCCGGAGGGCGCACGGTGTTCACGCTGAAGGTCAACCCGGATGGCAGTTGGGCGTTCGACCTGGACGACCAGCTCGATCACGTCGCGGGCGGCGGTGAGAACACGGCGCTGCGCACCAACCTCGCGGGCACCACCTCGGTCGCTTCGATCGACTTCTCCGCGATCGTGCAGGTGACGGACTTCGACGGTGACACGGTCGCTCCGCTGCTGGCGGGCGACTTCGCCGTCACGGTGCAGGACGACATCCCGGTGTTCAACTCCATCACCAACGCGGTGGCCTTCAACACCGGCAATCCGATGACGGGGATGTACAGCGCCGGCATGGGCGCGGACGAGCCGGGCGACATGGTGCTGCTGACGCTGTCGGGAACCGCTCCCAGCGGGCGCGCCATCTTCAACGTGGTCATGAACCAGGACTCGCCCACCGTCACTTCCTTCAGCTTCGACTACTTCACCAAGGTGGCGCCGTCCACGGACACCCTCACCGCCACGGGCACCGTCACCTTCAATGCCAACGGCACCTACGTGGTGGACCTGGACGGCCCCATCCTGGGCGGCACGACCTTCTCCACCAGCGGCGGCACCAGCCTGAACTACGACACGACAGGCAACAACTCGCCGGAGATCACGGTCAAGGCGTACACCAGCGACTTCTTCGGGGTGCTGACCGGGCAGTCCTCCGAGCCGCTGAGCGACACCGCGGACCTGCTGACGGACGACAGCGACCACAGCTTTGCTGCTGGGGACACCTTCAAGAGCGTGACGACAGCCTACGTCAACGTCTCCACCGACACGGTGGGGGTCAATTCCGACACGGTGCAGAACGGCGAACTTCTGAACTACGACTTCTATACGTCGAATCCCGTGAGTCCGGCGTCGCCCTCTGGTCCTCCTCCGGTATCAACGCCGACCGCCGTGATCGTCGCGAGCACTGAAAAGGCCTTCGTCGACACGGTGGACATCACGCTGAACCAGATCAACGTGGGCAAGGAGGACATCGCGATCCTGCTGAAGCTGTACAACGCGGACACCAACGACTTCACCACCCGGCTGCTGCTGGCCAATTCGTCGTCCGACTACCAGGCCATTGCGGGCAGCACCGACGTACTCGTGTCGATCGACGAGAACGACTACCAGGACGGCTACCGCATCTACGGCATGCAGATCCTGACCAGCACCGAGGACATCACGGGCACGGGCTTCAGCCTGTCGGACGGCTCGACGGTGAACCTGACCGCGACGGGCACGAACCTGGCGGACACCTCCGACGCCGACGTCATCAAGATCATTCGCATCGAGGTGACGTCGAACCTGCCCGGCGACACGGACCTGGCCTTCACCGGCAAGATGGTGGACGAGGATGGAGATGACTCCGCCGGCTTTGGCTTCAGCGTCCACCTGGAAGGCGACAGCGACGTGCTCACCGGCGGGGCGGGCAGCGACTACCTGAACGGCACGGCGGCGGCCGACACCATGAGCGGAGGCGCAGGTGCCGACTTCATGTTCGGCGGCGCGGGAGCCGACGTGTTCCAGTTCGCCTCGGGCGACTCGGGCCTCACGCTGGCCACGGCCGACACGATCCTGGACATCGTCACGGGCGTGGACCACATCGCCACGTCCAAGGCGGCCGGCAACGCCACCATCGCCGCCGGCGCAGGCCTGGCCGACCTCGCTGCGTTCATCGCTGCTGCCGACGGGGTGCTGGCCCCTGGGGCAGGCACCAACGACGTCTACGTCGCCTACGACGCGGCCGGTTCGGGCAACGCCTGGGCGGTGGTCGACGAAAACGACAGCGGCTCGGTCGATACGAACGACACGCTGATCGTGCTGGCGGGCATCAACGCCGCAGCGGAAATCGCCGCGACCGACTTCGTCTGATCGCAGCGCTCCAGCATCCCTTCAGGGACCGCACACCGGCCCCGCCTGCGTCACAACGCAGCGGGGCCGGTG
>NZ_JBFUKP010000039.1:0-2761 GCF_056400765.1 Ramlibacter sp. P4_H7 | reverse complement strand
GAGCGGGGGCGTGGCGCTGTCCTACTTCTGGGATGCTGCGAGCACCACGCTGTATGCCGCGACGGATGTCACCAGCGCGACCACGGCAGCGGCGACGGTGGTCTTCTCGATCGCCTTGCAGGAAAGCGGCGGCATATTCGACTACTTCTTCAGTTCCACCGGCCAGATCGATCATCCGGCGGGCAACACCGAGAACAACGTGTTGGTGGATGTGACGTTCACCGCGACCGGCCTGGGCGGATCCGCCACCGGCACCTTCCATCTTTTGTTCGACGACGACATCCCGGTGCGGGCGAGTTCCCCCACGCCGGTGACGGCCACGGTGGAAGAGGACGGCATGTCTTCGGCCGTCACTCCGGAAGCCGGTGGCCTGAATGGCAACGACCAGTCGCTTGGCAATCCCGGCGCGGGCGACACCCTGGGCGATGACCAGGCCAGTGGTGCGGTCGGCTCGCTGACCGCGCTGGTGGACGTGGGCGCGGACCAGCCCGGCACCATGACCCTGAGCAGCGTGACCACCAGCCTGCCCACGCTGTTCTCCAAGGGCGTTGCGGTCACCTATGCGGTCACGGACAGCAACGATGCCGATACCCTGCTGGACACGCTCACGGCCACGGCCGGCGCGCGCACGGTCTTCACGCTGAAGGTCAACCCGGATGGCAGTTGGGCGTTCGACCTGGACGACCAGCTCGATCACGTCGCGGGCGGCGGTGAGAACACCGCGCTGCGCACCAACCTCGCGGGCACCACCTCGACGGGCACGATCGATTTCTCCACGATGGTGCAGGTCACGGACTTCGACGGTGACACCGTCGCGCCGCTGCTGGCCGGCGACTTCGCCATCACGGTGGAGGACGACATCCCGGTCCGCGCGGCCAACCCGCAGGCGGTGACGGCCACAGTGGAGGAAGACGGCATGTCTTCGGCCGTGACTCCGGAAGCTGGTGGCCTGAACGGCAACGACCAGTCCCTGGGCAATCCCGGCGTCGGTGACACTCTCGCTGACGATCAGGCCTCCGGCGCGATCGGCTCACTGACTGCGCTGATGAGCGTGGGCGCGGACGAGCCCCCGACGATCAGCCTGAGCAGCGTGACCACCAGCCTTCCCGCGCTGTTCTCCAAGGGCGATGCGGTCACCTACGCGGTGACCGACAGCGCGGATGCTGATACCTTGCTGGACACGCTGACGGCCACGGCCGGCGCGCGCACGGTCTTCACGCTGAAGGTCAACCCGGATGGCAGCTGGTCGTTCGACCTCGATGATCAGCTCGATCACGTGGCGGGCGGCGGCGAAAACACCGCGCTGCGCACCGCCGCAGACGGCACCACATCGGTCGCCTCGATTGATTTCTCCGCGATCGTGCAGGTGACGGACTTCGACGGTGACACCGTCGCTCCGCTCCAGTCCGGCGACTTCGCCGTCACGGTGCAGGACGACATCCCGGTGCGCGCGGCCAACCCCACGGCAGTGACCGCCACGGTGGAGGAAGACGGCATGTCTTCGGCCGTCACTCCCGAAGCTGGTGGCCTGAACGGCAACGACCAGTCCCTGGGCAATCCTGGTGCGGGCGACGCCCTCACGGACGACCAGGCCTCCGGCCTGGCCGGCTCGCTGACCGCGCTGATGAGCGTGGGCGCGGATGAGCCGCCCACGATCAGCCTGAGCAGCGTGACCACCAGCCTGCCCACGCTGTTCTCCAAGGGAGATTCGGTCAGCTATGCGGTCACGGACAGCAACGATGCCGACACCCTGCTGGACACCCTCACGGCCACGGCCGGCGGGCGCACGGTCTTCACGCTGACGGTCAACCCGGACGGCAGCTGGGCGTTCGACCTGGACGACCAGCTCGATCACGTCGCGGCCGGCGGTGAAAACACCGCGCTGCGCACCAACCTCGCGGGCACCACCTCGGTCGCGTCGATCGACTTCTCCGCGATCGTGCAGGTGACGGACTTCGACGGTGACACCGTCGCTCCGCTGCTGGCGGGCGACTTCGCCATTACCGTGCAGGACGACATCCCGGTGCGCGCAGCCAACCCCACGGCAGTGACCGCGACGGTGGAGGAAGACGGCATGTCTTCGGCCGTCACGCCGGAAGCCGGTGGCCTGAACGGCAACGACCAGTCGCTGGGCAATCCCGGTGCGGGCGACACCCTGGCAGACGACCAGGCCTCCGGCGTGGTCGGCTCGCTGACCGCGCTGATGAGCGTCGGAGCCGACGAGCCGTCCACGATCACCCTGAGCAACGTGACCACCAGCCTGCCCACGCTGTTCTCCAAGGGCGAAGCGGTCACCTACGCGGTGACCGACAGCGCGGATGCTGATACCTTGCTGGACACGCTGACGGCCACGGCCGGCGCGCGCACGGTCTTCACGTTGAAGGTCAACCCGGATGGCAGCTGGGCGTTTGACCTGGATGACCAGCTCGATCACGTCGCGGGCGGCGGTGAGAACACCGCGCTGCGCACCAACCTCGCGGGCACCACCTCGGTCGCTTCGATCGACTTCTCCGCGATCGTGCAGGTCACGGACTTCGACGGTGACACGGTCGCTCCGCTGCTGGCGGGCGACTTCGCCGTCACGGTGCAGGACGACATCCCGGTGTTCAACTCCATCACCAACGCGGTGGCCTTCAACACCGGCAATCCGATGACGGGGATGTACAGCGCCGGCATGGGCGCGGACGAGCCGGGCGACATGGTGCTGCTGACGCTGTCGGGAACCGCTCCCAGCGGGCGCGCCATCTTCAACGTGGTCATG
>NZ_JBFUKP010000038.1:0-9213 GCF_056400765.1 Ramlibacter sp. P4_H7 | reverse complement strand
GTCCACGGTTTCGCGGCTGGCCGCCGGCGCGGCCGGCGGCGGCGCGCGGCGGACGGCGGAAGAAGGAAAGACGGACGCGGGCATGGCAGGCTCCGGTGGATCAGGCGACGGCGTCGCGCGACTCTTCCAGCGTGTCGCGCATCTCGAACTCGATCGGCCGCACGTACAGGCTGATGCGCGCCTGCGAGCTGGGCGTCACGCGCACCGACAGCACGGAGAAGTGGCCTTGCTCGCTGGCATCGTCCACCCCGAAGGCGGACAGCCAGCGCTCCAGCGCGGCCACCTGGCGCGGGCGCTCCGCCAGCCCCAGGCGCAGCAGGTCGAGGAAGCGGGCCGGCAGGTCGGGCACGGCGGCCAGCAGGATCTCCAGCTTGAGCTCGACGCCTTCGCCGGTGTCGCGCAGTCCGACCAGCACGCCGCCATTGGGCAGTTCGAAGCGGCCGCCGAGAGCGACGCCGACCACCCGCATCAGGCTGGGCAGCTGGTGCCCGATGCCCAGGCGGTTCATCAGCGGGCCCAGCGCGGCGATCGCCAGCGGCCCGCGGTGCAGGAAGGTCACGCGCTGGCTGCCGCCCTCCTTCTTGCAGCCGATCGACGTGAAGATCGGCGACAGCGTGGGCATCTCCGTCATCACCATCCGCGTCAGCCGCGCCAGCCGGGGCGCCAGCGCCTCGATCTGGGTCGGCGCGAGCTCGTAGTAGATCTTGGTGGCGTACAGGCCGTCCTCGTCGAACGCGCTGCCGAACCAGGCGCCGTAGTTCATCCAGCCCATGCCGCCGAAGCCGCGCCATTCCTCGCTGCGCTCGTCGAACCAGCGCAGCGCGTCGCGACCGAAGATCGGCGAGACCAGCCGCCGCATCTCGCGGGTGGCTTCGTCGCGTCGTGCCACCGGCGAGGCGCCGGGGCCGAGCGGCTCGATCGTGAAGCGCAGCGTGTCGGGCTCGGCCTCGGAGAACGAGGGTTCGAAGGGAACCGCGCCCGGGGTGAGCTGGTTGTCGGCATAGCCGATGTCGTCGTCCGGTCGGAAGAAGGTGCGATCGATCAGCGAGCCCATGTAGGGCAGCGGGTCGCGGACGCCGAGCGCCTGCGAGGCTTGCGCCAGCGACTGCCTCACGTGCGCGGCCATCGGCATCTTCAGGGTGTCGGCGTAGGCCATGGCGGGGACCTCACTGCAGGCCGGCCGGAATGCCGCCGGCCAGGCCCGCGCCGTTCAGCCCGGCGCCGTTGAGCCCGACGCCCATGCCGGCGAGCATGTCCCTGGCGATCTGCGGCATCTCGATCGGCCGGCTCGTCATGGTGGGCGCCTCGATCGGCTGCGAGTACTGCTCGATGCTCTGTTCCTGCACCCCGCCGACCGCCAGCCACTGCTCGCAGGCGTTGACCAGGTCCCAGTCGCTCGGATCGACCGTCGGATTGTTGGTGCCGCTGGCCGCGCGCAGCTGCGGATTCATGATCTGCTCGATCTGGATCACCGGGCCCGCGATGTTGGCCAGCCGCTGCACGTTGTTGGCGATCCAGCGGATGATGACCGCGCCGGCGCGGCTCTGCGTGCGGTAGCGGTGCGTGTTGCGGGCGCCGCCCAGGTAGTTGACGTTCACCTGGTCGATCACCTGCCACATGTCGCGCGCGCCGAAGGCGTTGCGCAGCTCGGGGTTCTGCAGCACGTCGCGGAACTCCAGGATGCTCTTCTGCAGGTCGGTCGCCGCGAAGTAGGCGATGCCGTAGCCGTTGCGCGAGAGGTTCGCGCCGAGGTCGCGGCCCGCCTTGCGCACCTGCTCCTGCGACACCGCCATCGGCACCGCGTTGCGCAGCATGCGCTCCACGGTGAGCTGGCGCGCGAAGCTCGACACCGCCGAGATGAAGCGCAGCCACAGCTCGTTGAAGTCGCGGTTCGGCTCGCGCGCGGGATTGCCGCCCGGCGCGCCGAAGACACGCATGTACAGGTCGCGCCGCTCGCCTTCGGTGATGCGCTCGGACGCCTTCTTGAAGTAGTTGAACAGGTAGTCGCCCACCGTGCCCCGCCCCAGCGGCAGCAGGCCCTGGCGGAACAGGTCGACGATGCGCTCCACCACCTGGAACAGCCGCATCTCCTCGAGCTGGTAGGCGAAGTAGATCGCCTGCACCGCGTTCAGGTTCTCGGTGACGATCTCGATGTCGACCGACTCTTCCAGGTCGGGCAGCATGATCTCCAGCGCGGAAGGCGGCGCGCCGTCCACCACGCCGGTCTGCATGTTGTAGGCGCTCTCCAGCCGGCTGCTGATCCACGGGTCGTTGGCGGTGACGCCGTCGTTGACCAGCTTGCGCACCACGGCGGCGATGTTGCGCGCGGAGACCACGGCCACCTTGGGCTGCGCGCCCGAGGCGGCGACGGCTTGCGCCATCCGGGCCGCGCTGTCGCCGCCGCGCGGCACGATCGGCGGGATGGCGGCGGACGGATGCAGCACGCGCAGGATGGCGGGGTCGACCAGGCGCTTGTCGATCTGGCTTTGCACCGTCACCGTGTAGCGGCCGACGAAGGTGTCGTAGGCGGCGTTGAACAGCGCCTGGTTCTGGCGGTATTCGCCCTGCGCGGCCGTCACCTTCTTCACGAAGTCCGGCGCGGTGGGCAGCGTCAGGTTGTCGAGCTCCAGCAGGCCGCAGACGAAAGCGATTTCCTGCTCGTTGCGGCCCAGGCCGTCGTCCGCCGTCGCATCGTGCTGCGAGCCGAACAGGCCGTGCTTCAAGATGAACTGCCGCTTCTCCAGCAGCGCCGCCCAGGGCTCGCGCGCCACCAGGGCGGCCACCGCCTGGTAGAACGGGTCGACCGGCACGTCGGCGGCCAGCCGCTTGCCGATGCTCTCGCGCTCGACCTCCTGTTCCCTCGTGAGGCCGCCGCTGCTGGCGGACGTGCGGTGCAGCGCCTCCAGCCGGTCCAGCCGGACTCGCAGGGTTTCGCGCTCTTGCAGTTCGCGCTGGCTCAGATCGATCAAAAGGATGCGCGTCATGGTCCGACCTCCAGAAGTGTTGGCGAAGGGGTTGGCTTTCCCACCGGGAGGTGGAGGGTCCGCGTCGGTGGTGGGGTCCGCCGCGGGTAAGGGATGCGTTCGCACGGGGATGGCCGGTGGCTTGTCCACCGGGGGAGGCGGGACGCCGGCACCCGCTGTCCTGGCGCCCTTCCGGCTGCGCTTGTCGCCGGGCTTGGTTTGGCGAGTGACCATGGTGGTTTCCTTTCAGGGTTGGGCGCCCAGCGCCGCGGCTATGCGTTGATCGAGCAGCGCGAGGGCTGCGGCGGCGTCGAGGAGTCCCGCGCCGCTGCCCGCGCAATCGGGTCCGGAATCGAACGGCCGGGCGCTGTCCACGAGGATGTCGCGCGCAGCCTGCGGATCCAGCGGCCAGGCGCGCGCCTCGGCCTGCGCCACCAGCAGCGCGCAGGCGGCCGACACGAACGGCGCCGCGAAGCTGGTGCCGCTGACGCAGGCATAGCCGTCGAGGCCGCAGGTCCAGATGTTGCGGCCGGGCGCGCACAGCGCGACGTGCGCGCCGCGGGTGCTGAACGAAGCCGGCCAGCCGTCGTCGTCGATCGCGCCGACGGCGATCACGCCTTCGTGTGCGGCGGGGTAGTAGCGTTCTTCGCGTCCCGAGTTGCCGCTGGCGGCCACCAGCAGCACGCCGCGCGCGAGGGCATAGCGCACCACCTCGGCATGCGGCCGCGGGTCGTCCGGCAGCAGCGCGGATTCCGGCGTGCCGAAACTCATGTTGATGACGCGCACGCCCAGGTCGATCAGCCGCTTCATGCCGGCGTCGATGTTGGCGAGCGCGCCGATGCCCACGCGCTTCTCGCCCTGCAGCGCGGCGCCGAGCACGCGCACCGGCGTCAGGCCGCACAGGCCGGCGCCGCCCGCGGGCAGGCCCGTGCCGTTGGCGCGCAGGATGCCGGCGCAGGCCGAGCCGTGGCCGACTTCGTCGTCCGGCTGCTCGTCGCGGCCGGCGTTGTCGCCCACCAGGGTCAGGTCGCCGACAGTGGCGGCATCCAGGTCCACGGTGTCGAAGCCGCGCCGCAGGCGGCTGGCCAGTTCGACATGGCGCAGCGCCACGCCGGTGTCGGCCAGGCCGACCACCACGGACGGATCGCCGCGCTGGAGCGCCAGCGCCTGCGGCAGCCGCACCAGCGCACGCGGCCGGCGGGCGGCCACCGGATCGAGCTCCGCCATGTGCCGCGAGCGGCGCGCATCGGACGGCGTCACGCACAGGCGGTCGGGTTGCACCTGGTCCACGCGTGTCACCTGGGCCAGCGCCTGCACCAGCGCGTCCAGGTGCGCGTCCTGCGCGAGCTCGATCCGCAGCACGCGGGCCACGCCGCTCAATTGCTCGATGTCGTCGAAGCGCCGCGCCCCGGGCACGCCCGGGCGCTGCAGGCGCGTCACGCGGGCGCTGTGCAGCCGTACCGCGCGCGCCGCGCCGCCATGGTGGGCGAGCAGGCGGTCGATCACGCCGCCGTCGATGCGCTGCGCCATGGGGCGGCCTTCCTGCCGGACTTCGCGCAGGCTGGGCAGGTGGTCGGGCACCTCGCCCAGCTTGAGCGTGAGCAGCAGGCGGCGCGGGGCGTGCAGCGCGGTCATGCTGCCACCTCCCGTGGGATGCGTGCGGCGCTCATGCGACTCTCCTGAGCGCTTCGCCGGTCCAGCGGCCGATGCGGCCGCTGGCCAGCGGAACGTGCGCCACCTCGCCGTCGCCGAAGTCGATCTCGGCATCCAGCCCCATCTGCGTCGCGTGCGGCGCGAGCACCAGCCGGCCTTCATGCGACTCGACCACCGGAACGTCCTGGCCGGCCGCGCGCACGAAGGGAATGCGGCCGGCGCGCAGGCCTGGCGCCTGCAGGTGCACGCGTGCATTGCGCCCGAAGCGGCCGCCGTCGTCGGCGGGCGCATCGACCTGCGTCACACGCGGCGCGGCGGCGGCCAGCAGCGCCTGCTGCAGCCGGTTCACCGGCATGCGGGCCAGCCGCGCCACCACGTCGGTGCCGGCGGTCTTGCGCAGGTCGGTCAGCTGTTCCACCGTCCGCACGCCGATGCGCTCCAGCCGGCGCTGGTCCTCGTCGGTGATCTGCGAACCCAGCGCCTCGCGCAGGGTGAACTGCGGCTCCTCCGCCTTGAAGTCGACCGCGTTCTCCTCGATCATCGAGCGCGTCACCGTGGTCAGCGTGAGCTTGATCGTGCTGGCCTCGGTGTCGCCCGGGCTGGAGGGCCGCAGGAACACGTCGTCGTCCACCATCTGCACGAACGCGCGCAGGTCGAGCGACACGTCCTTGACCGCGAAGGTGAGGGGCAGCTTGCCCACCCGCGCCTTCAGCGCCATCGACGCCTGGGCCTTGTCCAGCTGTTCGGTCAGCGACTGGATGAAGACGTCCAGCGGCACGCCCGATTCCTGCACCAGGCCTCGTACGGAGTCCGTCATGGCAGGTCCTCCGTGGGCGTCTCGCGCCACACCAGCGTGAGGCGGCAGGACTCGGGACGCCAGCCGGCGTCGGCATGGGAGCGGGCGACGTCGGCCAGCAGCACGCAGCCACCGTCCTTCAGGGCCAGCGCGGTGTCCACCGGCAGCGTCATCTCGGCCTGCGTGACGCGCACGCCGGCCCGCTCGGCCGCGGCCTGCAGGCCGCCATGCAGGTCGGCCAGGACGGTGGCAAGGTCACGCAGCATCACGCGCCTCCATGCGGCAGGGCCGGTTGCGCGGGCGCGGGCGCGGCCGCTGCGGGCACCGGTGCGGCCGTGCGGGCGACCGCGGAGTTGCGCTGCACCATCGCAACCTTGGCAGCGTCGGCGAGTTTGTCCAGCGGCAGCGTCTCGCTCACGAAGTTCAGCCGCACCTCGCCGAACAGGTCGGCACGCAGCGTGGTGTCGCTCTGCGCGTTGACCGCCAGCGTCGAGACCATCGTGGAGCTCGCGTTGCTGTAGCTCAGGCTGCCGCGCTCTCCCCAGTCGGCGACGCTCTTCGGATCGCTGCCGGTGGCGTAGCCGATCTTGGCCGCATCGTTGGCGGTGGCGCGGAACATCACCTTGGCGGTGATCGAACCGTCCTTCACGGCGACCCGGTTCATGCCCAGCATCACCATCGTCGCCAGCAGCTGCTGGCGCTCGGCGCCGACGTGGGTGCGCACCTGGGGCAGCACGCGCTGCTCCAGCAGCTCGCCGGTCAGTTCTTCGCCTTCGACGCCGTACTCGGCCAGCCAGCCCGGCGTGAGTCCCTCCGAGGCGGGCGCGAGCTGGGGCTGCGGCTGATCGGCGCTGGGCGCAACGATGCGCACCTCGCCGGGGTAGCGCTGCGCCAGCCAGTCGCGCGCCTGGTTCGGCGTGACGTTCTCTTCGGTGAACTGGTCCACCGTCTTGGCGACCGCGCTGACCAGGCTGGAATAGCTCTCCATCTGCCGGATCGAGGCGTCGACGATCGCGTCGAAGGTGCCGTGCACCAGCCCGGCGACGAAGCCGGGGAAATCGATCTCGTTGACGAGCGCGCCGGTGCGCTGCGCCAGCGCCTCGGTGGCCGGCGGCTTGGGCACGGGCGCGGGCGCCGGGGCGACGGGCGCCCCGGCCGGATCGGCCAACGCGCTGGAGCGCGCGCCACCCTGCACCGGCGGCGGGAAGATCGAGCGCGTGCGCGAGGGCGTCATGGTGGATCCGCTGCGGCGTTACTGCCAGCTGCTGTCCAGGTCGTAGCGGCCGTTGCCGACCAGCCGCAGCTTGGTCCGGGCCGTCACGTTGCCATTGGGCGTGCCGCTGAAATCGACGTCGATCGTCACCTTGAGGGCCGCCTGCGGCGCACCGGCTCCAACCAATGGCTGCGGTTCGTCCTCGATGGTGGCGGTGACGGTCACGTCGTAGGGCAGGTCGGCCGCCGTGCCCGCGCTGATGCGCACGTTGCCCACCGCCCCGCCGCCGGCATCGAAGCGCACCGTGAGCGGCAAGGGCACGGCGTCGCGGGCGATGCAGGGCCACTGGTCGAGCGCGATCGTCGTGGGCACCAGCGCCGGCACCATTGCCGCGACCGGGTCGGCCAGCTTGACGCCTTCGAGCTGGTCCAGCGCCCACGCCACCCGGGCGCGGCTGCCGCGCGCGCGGCGCATGGTCGTGCCGGGCACGCGCGAAGGTTCGATCGGTTCGTCGAGCACCGGCGTGTCCTCCAGCGCGAAGGCACGCATCGACTTGGGCGGCGTCGCGAGCGCACTGCGGGCGCTGCTGCCCGCGCGGCGCAGCGCGGCGCTGGCCAGGGCCTGGGCGGTCGCCGTGCCCGCCTGCTGCGCGGGCAGGTGCAGCACGCGCCAGTTGCCGTAGTCCGGCTCGGCCATGTTGCCGAAGTCCGAGGCGAACTGCTGGAACGGCAGCCAGTCCGCGTAGCCCTGGTTCGCCGGATGGAACTCGGTGGCGTCGTCGTCGAACGTCACGCGCGTGTCCCACGGATTGAGCAACTTCACCTCGCAGCCCGTCGCGTCGTCGGTGTTCCCGCGCAGGCCGCTCACGACCACCGCGTGCGGCATGCCGACGATCACCACCCACAGCGGTCCGAAGTCGCGCAGCCACTGCGCCCATTGCGTGGGCGAGAAATACAGGCTGGTGTTGGATGGCACGTCGATCGCGACGAAGCCGTAGCGGTCGCGCACGGCCTGCAGCAGGTCCCAGCCGTAGCTGGTCATGAGCGAGCCGCCCACCTCGTTGGCCAGCGTCTCCGGGGAGAACGAGGCCTTGCGGCGGAACGACAGCAGCATCGCCATCGAGGCCGCCCAGCAGGCCAGCTTGTTCGGCTGCGGGACCAGCTGCACCGGGTACTCGATGGTTTCGCTGGCGAGCGCGTGCGCGGCGCCCCGCCGTGCGGTGCGGAGCGGGGCGGCACTGCGCGGTCCCGAACTGCGCGTCACGGGCTGGACGTCGCTCGCCAGTCCCAGCGAGAACGGTGCGGCCGTGGCCGGGCGCAGGCCGGCGGGGATCGCCGCGGCGTGCAGGATCTGGTACTCCAGCGTGGCGCCTTCGGTGGCGACGCGTCCTTCGTACAGGCCCTGGAAGTCCTGGAAGTTCCACTTGACCCGGCCCCGGCTGGCGGTCGGGTTGTGCAGGTACATCACCGTGTCGGAGCCATCGGGCGCGCCGTCGCTGGTCATGCCGACCAGCACCCAGGCATGGCCGCCGGCGCCGGCGCTGTTGGTCATGTCGAGGTACAGCGGTCCGTAGCTCTCGAGCATCTGGCGCCACGCGTCCACGGTGTAGCAGGCTGGCGGTTCCGGCACCAGGTTCCACACGTCGGCCAGCATGTGGCGGTCCGAGGGCCACAGGCCGTGGCGATAGGCATCGAGGGCGGGGACCTTGGCGGCGATGTCGGCATCGGACAGGGCGGTGCCGTCGCGCCAGGCGACCACCATCGCCGCCGAGGCCGCCCAGCAGGAACTGTCGGTCTGCTGCGGGTAGTACGGCACGGTGTCCCAGTGGATCGAATAGCACTCGTTCGCCAGCGCCTGCGCCACGGTGCCGTGGCCGTAGAGAATGTCCACCACGCGCGGATGGAAGCGCTGGCTGAAGGGCTCGGGCGCGCTCGCGCTTCCGCCCTGCGAGGCGACGAATTCGACCACCTTGCGCTGGAAGCTGCGCCACAGGTGGTCGGCGCCGAAGAAGGCGATGCTCTCGCCGAGGCCGTCGGTGGCCCGGTCCGCGCCGCGGGTGTAGAGCACGGCGGCGCCGTCCGCCTCCACGCGCACGCCGAACTCGCGGTGGCCGCTCACCGGATGGTCGCCGGACCATTCGGTGTGCACGGTGGTGAAGCGCCAGCGCCGGGGCTCGCACAGGCTGCAGACCACGGCGGCGTTGTCGGGGCCGACGATGTCGATCTTGAACACGGTGCCCGCCGGCGAGGTGGACATCCACTTGGTGTCGTCGTCGCCCGGGGTGTACGGGATGAACTCGCTGTTGTCCTTGTCCATGAGGCTGGCGAGGCCCAGGCGCACGGCCTCCAGCAACAGCTCCGGCGTGTAGTTCTCGGGCATGGAGGTCACGCGCACCTCGTAGCGATCGAGGTTGAGCGCGCCGGCGGCATCGGCGATGCGCTGCACGTTCATGTTGCGCCCCGCCAGGTAGCCGGGGATCCAGTCGGGCACGCTCCAGTTGAACAGGTCGGCCCACTGCGACGCGTAGCGCTGCGCCTGCTCCACGTCCTCCGGGCCGATGATCAGCGCCTTGGCCCGCGCGGCAGGAC
>NZ_JBFUKP010000037.1:0-11180 GCF_056400765.1 Ramlibacter sp. P4_H7 | reverse complement strand
CGCCGGGCCTCGCCCCGCAGGCCGGGCCCGCGCCCGGGTGGGTGCCCGCCGGCGGCGGACTCGGTGCGCCGGTGCCCGCGTGGCTGGTCGTGTTCGGCACCGGCCTGGGTCTGGCCCTGGGATACTGCATCGCCCTGCTGACGCGATGAAGATCATCCAGGACATCGCCGAGCAGGCCGGCTCCGCGCAGGAATGGCGGCGCGACATCCACGCGCATCCCGAGCTGTGCTTCCAGGAGCAGCGCACCGCCGACCTGGTGGCCAACCTGCTCACCGGCTGGGGCATCCCGGTGCACCGCGGCCTGGCGGGCACCGGCGTCGTCGGCATGATCCACGGCCGCGACGGCGGCGCCTGCGGACGCGGCGTGGGCCTGCGCGCCGACATGGACGCGCTGCCGCTGCAGGAACTCAACACCTTCGCGCACGCGAGCCGCCACCCGGGCCGCATGCACGGCTGCGGCCACGACGGCCACACCGCCATGCTGCTGGCCGCCGCGCGCCACCTCGCCGGCAACCGCCACTTCGACGGCACCGTCTACCTGATCTTCCAGCCTGCCGAAGAGGATGGCGGCGGCGCCGGCGTGATGGTGCGCGAGGGCCTGTTCGAGCGCTTCCCGATGGAGGCCGTGTTCGGCATGCACAACTGGCCGGGCGCGCCGGTGGGCACCTTCGCGGTGAGCAGCGGGCCGGTGATGGCCTCGTCCAACGACTTCCGCATCACGATCCACGGGCAGGGCAGCCACGCGGCGCTGCCGCACAACGGCATCGACCCGGTGCCGATCGCCTGCCAGCTGGTGTCGGCCTTCCAGACCATCGTCTCGCGCAACGTGAAGCCGGTGGACGCCGCCGTGATCTCGGTGACCATGATCCACGCGGGCGAGGCGACCAACGTCGTGCCGGACAGCTGCGAACTGCAGGGAACCGTGCGCACCTTCTCGCTGGAGGTGCTGGACCTGGTGGAGCGGCGCATGCGCGAGCTGGCCGAGCACACCTGCGCGGCTTTCGGCGCGCGCTGCGAGTTCAGCTTCCGTCGCAAGTACCCGCCCACGGTGAATTCTCCGGCGGAAGCGGCCTTCGCGCGCGAGGTGATGGCCGGCATCGTCGGCCCCGAGCGGGTGCGGGACCAGGAGCCGACGATGGGCGCGGAGGATTTCGCCTTCATGCTGCAGGCCAGACCCGGCGCCTACGCCTTCATCTCCAACGGCGACGGCGCGCACCGCGAGATGGGACACGGCGGCGGGCCGTGCATGCTGCACAACCCCAGCTACGACTTCAACGACGAACTGCTGCCGCTGGGCGCGACCTTCTGGGTGCGGCTGGCCGAGCAGTGGCTGGGGCGAGGACGTCCGGGCGCCGCGGCGTAGGCCACCGTCCGCGTCAAGTCCGGTTGGGCGGCGGGAGCAGCCTTTCCGGTGTTCCGGACCTACAGCGGCCGCAGGTAATCCGCGGCGGCCAGCGCGGCACTGGCATCTTCGCCGTCGTCCTGCTCCGCGGGCCGGCCTGCCGGCGCGGCTTCGCGCTCGCCGATCTGCTGGCGCCACATCGCGTAGTACAGGCCCTTGAGCGCCACCAGTTCCGCGTGGGTGCCGCTTTCCACCACGCGGCCCTTCTCCAGCACGTAGATCGCGTCCGCGTGCAGCACGGTCGACAGCCGATGCGCGATCAGCAGCGTGATCTGGGTGCGCTCCTCGGACACCCGGCGCACCGTCTCGGTCACCTGCTGCTCGGTCAGCGAATCGAGGGCCGAGGTGGCTTCGTCGAACACCAGCAGGCGCGGCTCGCGCAGCAGCGCCCGGGCGATCGACAGCCGCTGGCGCTCGCCGCCCGACAGCTTGGTGCCGCCTTCGCCGACCACCGTGTCCAGCCCCTGCGGCAGGCGGGCCAGCAGCTCCGTGCACTGTGCGTGCTCCAGCGCGGCGAGGATCTGGGCGTCGGTGGCATCGGGGCGCACGAACAGCATGTTCTCGCGCACCGTGCCGCCGAACAGGCTGGTCTCCTGCGTGACGTAGCCGACCTGGCGGCGCGCCTCGTTGTAGCGCAGCTTGCGGGTGCTGACCTCGTTGAAGTACACCTCGCCCGACGCCGGACGGTACAGCCCCAGCAGCAGCTTCACCAGCGTCGACTTGCCGGACCCGGACGGACCGACGAAGGCGATGGTGTCGCCGCGGCGCGCGAAGAAGCTCACGTCGTCCAGCGCGTTCTCCTGCGCGCCGCGGTGGCGGAACACGACGTGCTCGAAGCGCAGGGACTGGATGGGGCCGACGTGCACCGCGTCCTTGGGGCGCTGGTCGACCGGCTTGGCCATCAGCTCGGCGAAGTTCGCCATCGAGGCGCTGGCCTCGCGCCAGGCCAGGATGATGGTGCCCAGCTCCTGCAGCGGCGCCAGGATGCCCACCGAGATGAACTGCATCGCGATCAGCTCGCCGGTGGACAGCACGTCGCGGAAGATCAGCCACAGCAGCGTGAACAGCACCGACAGCTTCAGCAGGCTCAGCGTGGTCCCCTGCAGGAAGGTGAGCCAGCGGATGCGCCGCACCTTGGCCATCTCCAGGTCGAAGATCACCTGGGTCTGTGCCTCCAGCCGCCGGATCTCGCGGAAGGTCAGGCCCAGGCTCTTGATCAGCGCGACGTTGCGCAGGCTCTCGGTGATGAAGCCGGCGTTGCGCGTCGTCTCGCGGTTCAGCGCGCGCTGCTGGCTGCGGATCTGCCGGCTCAGCAAGCCGGACAGCCCGCCCAGCACCAGCAGGCCGACCAGGAACACCGGCACCAGCAGCCAGCTGCGGGTGACCGCGTACCAGAGGAGGAAGCCCAGACCCACCAGCGAGGCGAACAGCACGTTGATGAAGGCGTTGATGAAGCGCTCGGTGTCGCGCCGCACGCGCAGCAGCAGCGACAGCGTCTCGCCGCTGCTCTGGTCCTCGAACTCCTGGTAGCGCAGGCGCAGCGTCTGGCGCAGCCCGTCGTTGAAGATCTGGGTGCCGAAGCGCTGCACCACGACGCGCGTCACGTAGTCCTGCATGGCCTTGCAGGCCCGCGAGGCGATGGCCACCGCCACCGCGAGCGCCAGCAGCCGCAGTGCGCCGCTCACCAGTTCCTGGTCGCTCTTGACGTCGCGCTGGTTGGCGTAGCCATCCACCAGCCAGCCGAAGATGATCGGATCCAGCAGCGCCAGCACCTGGCTCAGCGCGGCCAGCAGCAGCGCCAGCACCGCCAGCTTGCGCTGCGGCCTCAGGTATTTCTTCAGCAGGTTCATCCCCGGATTCTGCAGGGGCGGGCTGGGGAGCGTCACCCCGTGCGCACCGCGGGCCACTGGCATTCCTGAGCACTGGGCCCTACAATTCAGGCTGGGGACACGAGCAGACTCCCCGCTTCAAGACGCAGCAGCGTCCAAGTTCTGCTCCTGATCAGGGCCACGCGCCCGGATAGGAGCTCAGCTTGCAGGATGTCCCCCTTCCCGCCGAACCATCGGCCGCACCGGCTGCGCCCCGCTACACCCTCTGGCAACTCGTCGCCTACATGTTGCGACTGGGGACGCTCGGGTTCGGCGGCCCGGTTGCCTTGGTGGGCTACATGTACCGCGACCTGGTGGAGCAGCGTGCCTGGATCTCCGAAGCCGACTACAAGGAGGGCATGGCCCTTTCGCAGCTGATGCCTGGCCCGCTGGCCGCGCAGCTCGCGATCTATCTCGGCTTCGTGCATTACAGCCTGCGCGGCGCCACCTTCGCTGGACTGGCCTTCGTGCTGCCCTCGTTCGTGATGGTGGTCGGCCTTGGCGCCGCCTACCTGGCCTTCGGCGGCATCGGCTGGATGCAGGCGGTGTTCTACGGCGTCGGTGCCGCGGTCATCGGCATCATCTGCATGAGCGCATGGAAGCTCACCAGCAAGAACATCGGCAAGGACAAGTTGCTGTGGGCGATCTTCCTGGTCAGTGCCGCCGTGACCGTCATCACGCAGACGGAGAACGCCTTGCTCTTCCTGGGATCCGGAGTGCTCGTGTGGCTGCTGCGCGCGCCGCCGAAGTGGAGATCCGGCACGCTGCAGGCCACCGCGGCCCCGCTCTGGGCCGGATTCGCGCTCACGACCGTGGATTGGCACAAGCTGGCGCAGATCGGCGGCTTCTTCGCCTACGCGGGCAGCTTCGTGTTCGGCAGCGGCCTGGCCATCGTGCCCTTCCTGTATGGCGGCGTGGTCAAGGAGTATGGCTGGCTCAGCGATCGGCAGTTCGTCGACGCCGTGGCGGTCGCCATGATCACCCCCGGCCCGGTCGTCATCACGACCGGGTTCATCGGCTACCTGGTGGCCGGCTTCTGGGGCGCCGTGGTTGCGGCCACGGCGACCTTCCTGCCCTGCTACCTGTTCACCGTCATTCCAGCTCCGTACTTCAAGAAGCACGGCAAGCGGCCAGCCATCGTCGCCTTCGTGGACGGCGTGACGGCGGCGGCGATCGGCGCCATCGCGGGGGCGGTGGTCGTCATCGCCCAGCGCTCGATCACCGACTGGCTCACCGGCGCGCTGGCCGTCGCGACGGCCTTCGTGCTGTGGAGATTCAAGAAGCTGCCGGAGCCCGTGATCGTCGTGGTCGCGGCCGTGGTCGGCCTGTTGGCGCATCCCCTCATTGCTCATTCCTGAAGGAGGTCCCCATGAAGCAAGCCCTCATCGGAGTTGCCGCCGCGGCCGCTTCGGCCCTCACGGGCGCACAAACCATTCGCTTCGACCAGGAGCCCACCGGCGCCGCGCCCGCCGGGTGGACCTGCGGCGTCACCGGGCGCGGGAGCCCTCGGTGGACAGTGGAACCGGGCCCGGCCGGCGGACGCGTGCTGCTGCAAAGCGGCAGCGGCACCTTCCCCTGGTGCGTGCGCAGCGGAGTCGTGGTGGCGGACGGCTTCGTCGAGACCCGCTTCCAGCCGATCTCGGGGCATGAGGACCAGGCCGGAGGCGTGGTCTGGCGCTGGAAGGATGCCGACAACTACTACGTCGCGCGCGCCAATGCCCTGGAGAACAACGTCTCCCTGTACTACACCGAACGCGGCTCCCGCAAGACGATCAAGTACGTGGACGCGCCGGTCGCGCGCGGCAAGTCGCACACCTTGCGCGTGGAGTTCGCGGGCGAGCGGATAGCGGTGTGGCTGGACGGCACCCGCTACATCGAGGTCCAGGACGCGCACATCGCCGGTCCGGGCGCCGTCGGCGTCTGGACCAAGGCAGACAGCGTGACCGCGTTCTCCGAACTCAGCTATGGCAGCGCGCCGATCGCGCCAGCCACCGGCCGGTGAGCCCACGGACACGGAGGAGAAACCCATGGACCTGAAGCCCTACCCATTGCCGTTCGATCCCGCCACCATTCCAGGCCTGTCGGAACGACTGCTGCGCAGCCATCACGCCAACAACTACAGCGGCGCCGTCAAGCGCCTGAATGCCCTGCGCGCGGAATTGGCCAGGATGGATCCCGCCAGCGCACCCGGCTTCGCCTGGAACGGCCTGAAGCGCGAGGAGCTGATTGCCACCAACTCCATGCTGCTGCATGAGCTGTACTTCGCCAGCCTCGCCGCCGGTGCGCAGCAGATGGAACCGGCCTGGGCGCTGGCGCTCGCGGCGAGCTTCGGCAGCGTCGAGCGCTGGCAGGCCGAGTTCTCCGCTTGCGGCAAGGCGCAGGCGGGCGGTTCCGGCTGGATGCTGCTCACGTTCCAGCCGCGCGAAGGCACCCTGGTCAACCAGTGGGCGGCCGATCACACGCACGCGGTCGCAGGGGGCGTGCCCTTGCTGGCGCTGGACATGTACGAGCACGCCTATCACATGGACTTCGGCGCGGGTGCGGCGGCGTACGTCGATGCGTTCATCGCCAACATCGCCTGGCAGGCCGTCTACGGTCGCTACCAGGCGGCGGTCCACGCCGCCAGCGAGCCCTTCGCCTGCGGCGCCGACGAGATCCGCGACGCGCTGGTGATCGACGTGCGCCGCGCCGGCGTATTCGACGCTGCGCAGACCATGGTCGCGGGGGCGGTCCGGCACGACCCGCTGCAAGTGGCGAGCTGGAGCGCCGACCTGGAGGCAGGCCGACCTGTGGTCGTCTATTGCGTCTACGGCCACGAAGTCGGCCGCGCCACCGCGTTGCGGCTGCGCGCCGCCGGCCACGATGCGCGCTTCCTGCGCGGCGGGATCGCCGGCTGGGAATCCGCCGGGATGCCGGTACGCCCGCGGTCATGAAGCCCTGGAGCGCGATGGTGCTCCCGCCTGCGCGGGTCTGGCGCGACGCCGACCGCCTGCTGCTGGCCAAGGGGCTGCGCGGCTTTGCCGACGGCTTCGTCAGCCTGCTGCTGCCGCTGTACCTGTTGCAGCTGGGCTTCACGCCCTTGCAGGTGGGAGTCATCGCCACCACCACCTTGCTGGGCTCCGGCCTGCTGACGCTGATGGCGGGCGCGCAGGCCGGCCGGTACGCGTGGCGCACCTTGCTGCTGGCCGCCTGCGCACTGATGGCCGGCACCGGGCTGGCGCTGGCGTCGGTCACCGGCTTCTGGCCGCTGATGCTGGTGGCTTTCGTGGGAACCATCAACCCGTCCGGTGGCGACGTCAGCGTGTTCCTGCCGCTGGAGCATGCCCTTCTGTCCACCAGCGTGGACCCGCGGCGGCGCACCGCCGCCTTCGCGCGGTACAGCCTCGTGGGCACGCTGTCCGGCGCGTTCGGTGCGCTGTGCGCCGGCCTTCCCGCGCTGGCCGCGCCATCGTTGGGCATCGGCATGCATGCCGCGCTGCAGGCGATGTTCCTGTTGTATGCCCTGATCGCAGGGGCCGCCGCGCTCGTCTACCGCGGACTGCCCCGCACGCGCCAGGCCGCCACGGACGAGGCGCGCTCGGTGCTGGGGCCGTCGCGTCGGCGCGTGCTGGTGCTGGCGGCGCTGTTCAGCGTCGATGCGTTCGGCGGCGGCTTCCTGGTGCAGTCGCTGCTGGCACTGTGGCTGTACCAGCGCTTCGGCCTGTCGATCGAGGCGGCGGGATCGCTGTTCTTCTGGACCGGCGTGCTGTCGGCCTTCTCGTACCTGGTGGCCGTGCGCATCGCCAACCGCATCGGGCTGGTCCGCACCATGGTCTACACGCACCTGCCTTCCAGCCTCTGCCTGCTGGCGATGCCCTTCTGCGGCGAGCTGTCGTGGGTGATCGCGCTGCTGCTGGTGCGCAGTGCGCTGTCGCAGATGGACGTGCCGACGCGCAGCTCGTACGTCATGGCCATCGTCACCCCAGCGGAGCGCCCGGCCGCGGCGAGCGTCACCTCGGTACCGCGCAGCCTGGCGGCCGCGGCCAGCCCCGCGATCGCCGGCTGGCTGCTGGGCCTGTCCAGCTTCGGCTGGCCGCTGATCGTGGGCGGCGCGCTGAAGATCGGCTACGACTTGATGCTGCTGGCGATGTTCGCGCGGGTGCATCCGCCGGAGGAGCGCGAGGGAGATTGACGGAGGTGGAAGCGTCCGACGTCCTGTGAATGATTGCCTGGTCCGGGAGCCCACGTCGGCCACGAACCCGCACGCACGGCGCGTCACGCAGGGAGAGCGTCGAGCGGGCTGGCCGTGCCGCCGGCAGCGACCTTCAGCACGTGCGTGTAGATCATGGTCGTGCTGACATCGCTGTGGCCCAGCAGTTCCTGCACGGTGCGGATGTCCGTGCCGGCCTGCAGGAGGTGGGTGGCGAAGCTGTGGCGCAGCGTGTGCGCCGAGACATGTTTGTCGATCCCGGCGTCGGCGGCCGCACGCTTCAGGGCGCGGGCGAGGCGCTCTTCGTACAGGTGGTGGCGCCGCTCGACGCCGGTCCCCGGATCGACCGAGAGCGTTGGAGAAGGGAACACCCAGTGCCATCCCCACGTGAGGCCCGCGCGCGGGTACTTGGCCTCGAGCGCATGCGGCAACGCCACGCCGGCACGGCCGGCCGCGCGATCGGACGACCAGCAGCCGCGCGATGCCTCCAGCTGCGCCCGCACTTCGTCGCGCAGCGAACGCGGCAGCATGACCACGCGGTCCTTCGCGCCCTTGCCCTCGCGCACGACGATCACCTGGCGGTCGAAGTCGATGTCCTTCACGCGCAGCGACAGCGCCTCCATCAGGCGCATGCCGGTGCCGTACAGCAGCCTGGCCAGCAGGGCCGACTGGCCCTCCATGAAGAAGAACAAGCGCTGCACTTCTGCCGTGGTCAGCACCGCAGGGATGCGCCGCTTCGGTGTAGGACGGCCGATCTCGTCCAGCCAGGGCAGTTGCTGGCCGAGCACCTCCTTGAACAGGAACAGCAGAGCACTCAAGGCTTGCCGGTGCGTCGAGACTGCCGCGTGCCGCTCGTTGGCCAGCATGGACAGGAACGCCTCGACCTCCGGTTTGCCCATGACCCGTGGGTGGATTCGGCGCGGTTTTAGATGGCAACAGTCGGCAGGGCAGGCAAGACTGGCTGATATAAATCAGGCACTTGCAAACGCCTCTGACAGGAGTTCTTCATGACGGCAGCTTGGTGTTATTCCGCAGGGTTGCGGCCTATATCACGTTAGAACGCACGGCATGGGACTGCTCCATTTCTTCAGCGCGCCTGTCGGAACCCGTGGCAACGCTGTGCTGAATTGGACGGCTGAGCCGACCGGGGACGTCATCGCTTACGCGCGTAGCTACCGGACCGCGGCCAACCGCTTACTGCACGCGGAGGAGAAGCGAGAGTTTGGTGAGCTGGATCACGACGCCTGTCCTATCTTGTTTCTCTTTCGACACTCCCTTGAGCTGTATCTGAAGGCGATGATTTGCCGGGCGGCTCTGATCAGCGTTTCGGAGGCAGAACTCGTTGAAGTCTTGCCACGGCTGTGGCGAGAACACTCCCTAGTTCGACTTCTCGCGATGTCGGAACCGGTCCTCGACGCTCTCGGTCGTAGCCTGCCGGCGCTCAGATTCGTCTATGAAGACGTGCTTGATGTTGTCGAGGAATTGGATCGCGTTGATCCAGGCTCGTATGTCTTTCGATACCCCGTGACGGTGAAAGGAACTGCCTCTCTGCCGAGCACAATGCTTGTGAATGTGTTCATCTTCTCCGAGCAGGTGGATCGCGCGCTGACGTACTTCAGCGACATCTGCGTGATGCTCCACGGCGCGTCCCCTCCGCGTGAACAGTTGCGGATTGCTTTGGCCCCGATCTTGCGGAGCGGTGACGGTGCGTCCTAACTTGTCGGTCGACGCGGACACGTTGCGGCAAGGGGCCGCACGGCGCCGTTGGATATCGTGCACCGTGCGGCCCCTTGCCACAACGTGCCGGTCACCTTTACGTTAGGCGTCGCGGTGGACGCAGGCTCGGGGCGTGACTCCCAGCAGTTCTGCCAGAATGTCCGCAGGAGACGCAGCATGAATATATTGGACTGGATTGACTTCGGAAAAGTCTCGGCTGAACGAGACGACCTTTTGTCGAGTTACTTCTTCGACAACGGAGTGCTTAAGTCGGTCACAAACAGCCCCACATCTTTCTTGGTACTTGGTCGGAAAGGCGCAGGCAAGACCGCGGTCTTTCGATACCTCACTGAGAACCCCAGGGAATTTCTCGACCCGGACGATCTGCTGATCGCCTTGTCCTTCGAGGACTACAACTGGAACATACACGCGCTGCTGACAAACGAGAACAAAGCGGAGTCCATGCTGTACAAGCAGTCGTGGCGCTTCATTGTTCTCATAGAGTGCCTTAAGGCGGTATCCGGCTGGTACGCCAAGAAGGGGATCGCTGCGCCAAAGAAGATCGCCGCGGCAACAAAGCTTTTGGAGAAGCTATTTGATAGTCCGGTGCCTTCGATCTATCAAATCGTGGGACGAAAGCTTCTGAATCTTTCGGGTTTGAAATTGCCGAAGGCGGGCCTAGATCTCGAGGAAGGCGGGCTCGACGCGGTCAGCGTCGAGGGCGGAGAGGTTACGTTTGAGGAAGTGAAGAAGGACCAGTCCCTTCGACAGCACCTCTCTGAGAACATCGAGAACCTGATCGAGTACCTTGATCGAGCACTTTCCGAGACGTCTGGGCAGTGGCCCACCACGTTCATCTGCTTTGACAGAGTTGATGAGGCTTGGGACGAGGTCTCGTACGAGGCTTCTCGGAAGGTGATTGCCGGGCTTGTGGCCGCCTGCGATGCCATTAATGCGCAGTACAAAGGTCGTCTCAGGCCGATCGTCTTCCTGCGCGAGGACATCTTCGATACCCTGAGCCTTAACGATGCCAACAAGCTTAGGGCGGATTGCGGCGCGCTGTTGCACTGGAACAAGGACAACATCGCAAGCTTGATTCTTCGTCGGGTGAATTACTACGCCAAGCAGAGCAGCCAGCCGGTTGCCACGTCCCTTGACGCGCTGTTCGACAAAACCGAAATGCGGCAAGGTGCACGTCCTTCGCGATACTTGCTTCGGCGCACCATGATGCGTCCGCGTGACTTGATCTCGCTGCTTAACTTGACAGTAGCGACCATGCGGGATAAAGCCGAAGATCCGTTCGTCGACGAACCCCCTACGTTCGAAAAGCTGGAGTGTGAGTCGATTTACAACGCCGAACCCAGTTACTCGGAGTGGCTTAAGCAGGAAGTCCTTGAGGAATGGAAGGTTCAGAGGCCGTCGATCGTGAACTTGCTGAACGCATTGCAGAATCATGGGTCGACCAACTTCACGAGCGCTGCTCTCGCTAAAGAACTGGAGAAGCTGGGCGTTAAGACGACCTCGGCAGATACCCTAGATCACTTGCGTTTTCTTTTCGAAAACTCAGTCATCGGCTTTCGACTGGGGTCGTCCAACGAATGGCGGTTCAAGTGCTTCTATCCGTCTCAAGGGTTCGTAGAAGCCGATGAGTACCGAGTTCATGATGGCCTTGTTCGCGCGCTTAACTTAACTGAAGCGCGCAAGCCTACTTGATAGGTCAGGTGCCTGGGAGGCGTGAACGGAATGAAGGCGACGCCTAACAGGTCGTATATGGACTCCTCTCCAACGACAAGGCCCTGATCACTGTTGTTGGCTTCAAGAGCAACGCCTGCGGTCGTATATCCGGCATCGTGTGTGGGCTGCTTGAGCCCGTGCCGTCATGGGTTCCGCGTGGTAGGAAGCAGCGCCAAACGTTCGATCGGCTTGCAATGAGCCGGACTTGTTATCGGCGTCAGCACTTCCTGGGGTTCGTCCCTGTTGGCCATGAGGGGGCGATCAGTCCTTG
>NZ_JBFUKP010000036.1:0-19085 GCF_056400765.1 Ramlibacter sp. P4_H7 | reverse complement strand
CTGCGGCCCAGCCCGCCGTCGCGGCTCCCGCCATCGCCGCACCGGCCCCGGCGCCCGCTGCCGCCGCCCGCTGAACCGCACGCCCTGCGCGAGGTCCGCCCATGACCCAGCCCTGGCTCGACGACGACACGCTGTCCGCCGTGCGGCCGCAGGTGCGCCGGTTGCTCGAGCGCTCGCCCGGCTTCCGCGCCCTGCCGGTGGAACAGCAACGCGAGCTCGCGCGCACGATGGTGCGGGTGGCCTCGTACATGGCCAATCCCGACGGGCTCGCACGGCAGGAGCTCACGCCCGGCCAGTCGGTGCTGGCCCATGCGCCGGCGCCGCCGCTGGCGCGCGCGCAGGCCGATGCGGTGGAGGCGGCCAAGGGCAAGGCCTCCGACAAGGTGGGCACCTTCGCCGGCGCGGACTTCCAGGCCGGCGCCGTGAAGCAGGGCGTGGAACAGTTCAGGAACCTGGTCGGCACGGTGGACTTTCCCAGTTTCGTCGGCGGCCTGATCCAGAACGTGTTCCAGGCGATCGTGAACGCGAGCATCCAGCAGATGAACGCCTACGGGCAACTGCTGAAATCGGTGGCGCAGACGGTGGACCAGTTCGCGCAGGACAACATCAGCCTGAACAATGCGCGCGATTGGCTGGCCGACAAGTACCCGGACGCCATCGGCGTCGACGAGGAGGGTGCGCAGGAGGAAGGCGGCCAGCCCCGGCTGGCGATCAAGGGCGAGGACGGCGACGCCGCGCTGCAGCAGATCAACGCCGACATGGGCCTGGCGCAGCCGATCACCGACCTGTCCGATCCGGAACAGGAAAGCCGGCTGGTGATCGCCGCGCGCCTGCAGATGGCGCGCAGCCGGCAGCAGCTGCTGTCGTCGATGGTGCTGCTGGGCATCAACCGCATCGTCGTGACCGACGGGGCGATCAACGCCAAGGTGGTGTTCGACCTGAAGGCGAGCGACCAGGCGCAGCGCAAGGCGCGCGCATCGCTGTACGACAGCCAGGCCAGCATGAACCGCAACACCACGGCCGTCGGCGGCAACTGGGGTTGGGGCGCGGCGGGTTCGGTGAACGAGAACGTGCAGCAACACGTGACGACGGTCGGTTCGGCAGTGGACGAAACCTCGGAGTCGAAGGCCGAAGTCAAGGCCAAGCTGAGCGGCGAAGTCCGCGTGAACTTCAAGAGCGACTACTTCCCGATGGAGAAGCTGGCCACGCCCGGCATGATCGCGGCCATCCAGGGCAACTCGCTGCCGGTGGATCCCAACGTCACGCCTTCGGCCCGCGGCGCCGCACCGGCCGCGGCGCCGGCGGCCGCCGCGCACTGAGGAGCGGGCGATGCTCGCTGCCGCGATCTTTCCCGCACCGGCGCCGGCGCCGCACCGTGCCGATCCGCGGCTGCTGCGGGCGATCGCGCAGGCGCTGGCGGACCTGGGCGACATCGAACTGCCCGACACCGCGCCGACCGCGGAGGACGCGCGCAACCTGGCGGCGATCCCGCAGCTGTACTTGGCCAGCGAGCTGGAACAGGCGGGCCTGCTGCGCACCGCCGAACTGGTGGCCGGCCTGTTCGCCAGCGGCTCCATCACCCAGCCGCTGGGGCCGACCGCGCAATTGCTCGCCAGCTTCTGGCAGGGCCGGCGCGAGCGGCTGTCGACCGAAGAGCGGCAGCAACTGTTCGCGCAGGTGTTCGAGCCGGACGGCTTCTACCCGCTGATGCAGTCGCTGTGCGAGGCGCTCGCCAACCAGCTGGACAACCCGCCGCGCGCCGGCGACGTGCATGCCCGCGTGGCGATGGTCGAAGCCGCCGACGCCCTCGGCGGCTGGCTCGCGCCCCATGCGGCCGGCATGGCGCAGTTCGCGGCCGCCGACATCCTGCAGGCGCTCTCGCAAGCCACCCACTTCCTGCGCGACCGGATGCTGCAGTCGGCCTTCGGCGTGCACGACCTGTGGGGCCTGGTGGGCGCGGTGGGCAGCGCGCAAGGCCAGGGCCTGGGCACGGCGCGGCAACGGGTGGAGCTGGGCCGGCACGGTGCCGAAGTCCTCGGCTGGCTGGCCCGCAGCGTGACCCTGGCGTATGCGTTCGATCCGGCCGGCGCCGAGGGGCAGCGGCTGATGTCTTCCGCCGAGGGCTGGCTGATGGCGTGGTCCTCGCTGAACCGCCATGACGAGCGTCGCGTCGCCCCCGCGGCCTGAGGCCCCCGCCGCCGCCGGCGCGCCGCCGACGTGGCTGCGCACGGCGGTGCGCAACGTCCTGCTCGATACGCCGAGCTACGGGCAGCTCGATGCCGGACAGCGCCGCGAACTCGCGCAGGCGATGGTTCGCGTGGGCCAGCTGGCGGCCGAGTGCATCGCCGAGGAGCGGGCCGCGCAGGCGCAGATCGACGGCCGGCCGCTGGCGCAGGCGCTGGAGGACCAGCCCGGCTTCGGCGAGTCCGCGCGGCGCATCGGCCAGGTCACGCGCGACACGCTGGAGGCGATCTCGTTTCCGCGCTTCGTGACCGACCTGCTCAATGGCGTGTTCCGCGCCATGAACGACTCGAGCCAGGCGCAGCTGCAGCAATTCCTGCAGCTGCTCAATGCGGTGTCCAGCACGGCGAGCGGCTTCGAGCAGACGCAGACCAGCGAGATCCAGGTGCGCGCCTGGCTGGTGGACCATTTCCCCGCCAGCTTCGACATGGACCTGCCGGAGCCGCCCGATCCCGGCGAGGAGCCGCCCGATCCCGAAGACGTGCAGCCGCCGCGGCTGCGCCTGAAGGCCGGCGGCAGCATGCCCTCGGAGGACGCCTTGCGCGCGGCCCTGGGCGTGCAACCGGGCGAGGACTTCAGCGCCGGCAGCAACCCGGAGGCGCTGGTGCCGCTGGCGCGCCGGCAGCTGGCGCGCCAGCGCCAGGGCATGCTGGCGACGATGGTGCAGATGGGCATGCAGCGCATCGTGATCGACGCCGGGCGCATCAGCGCCGCCATGCGCTTCCACATCGACACGCGCAGCGCGGCGAGCCGCGACCGCGGCAGCCAGTTCGGCATGCAGAACCGGGTGCGTGCGTCCGGCAGCTTCGGCGTGGGCGCCTGGGGCGTCAGCGCCGACGTCGAGAACACCATCTCCTACGTGAGCACCGAACGCTCGCAGTCCACCGAGGAGATCAACACCAGCGCCGACCTGAATTCGTCGGTGGAGCTGAACTTCCACACCGACGCCGTGCCGCTGAACCGGCTGGCGGCGCAGGCGCAGGCGGACCGCGTGCGCAGCGCGAGCCTGAACCCGGACCACGAGATGGAATTGGCCGCCGTCCGGGCCAGCACCGACCGCGTCACCGCTGCGCGCGCGGCCGACGAATCGCGGCGCGGCGGCGTCGACACGGCACTGCGGTCCGGAACGGCGCCGCCGCCGTCGACGCAACCGCTGCGGCCGCCGCCGACTCCCACGCCGTCGCCAACTCCGGCGCCCAGCCGGCCACCGGCGGCGACGCCGGCACCGACCGCGACGCCCGCGCCCACCGGCACCCCGGCGCCCACAGCGACGCCTGCGCCTACCGCCACTGCGGCACCCACGGCCGCACCGCGCGCAACGCCGGCACCGACCCGCGCCCCGGTGCGGCGCTGAGTCAGGCGTTCGGCCGCGCGTCCGGTTCCTCGCCGCCTTCGGTCAGGCGCGCGTCGGCCTGCGCCGCGTACCAGTGCGCGCGGCCGACCAGTTCGCGCAGCGTGAGATCGGTTCCGGGGCCGGTCAGCAGCAGGTCCTTGGGCAGGACGGGCCAGCCTCCCGGGGGATGGGTCGCCGGTGGCGGTTCGCTCGCACGGCGCACCGCGCTGTCGGCGATGCGCTGGTACAGCGCCTGCGTCTCGCGCATCGGCTCGATCGCGAGCTCCTTGCGCAGCGATGCACGGCAGGTCTCGAACTGGTGCAGCGCCATGGCGCGCTGGCCATTGAGCAGGAACAGGCGCATCAGCTCGCGGTGCACGTCCTCGCGCAGCGCGTCGCGGTCCAGGATGTCCTGCCCGTAGCCGATCGCCCGCGCGTAATCCTGCGCCAGCGTGCTCAGCTGCATCAGCCGGCCCAGGGCGTTGAGCAGGGTGCGCCGGTGCAGCTCCCGCGCGCGCAGCGCCCAGTCGTCGGTGAAGCCGGCGAGGATGTCGTTGCGGTAGAGCGCCACGCCCCGACGCAGTTGCTCCACGTGCTCGCTCGACAGTTGTTCCAGCGGGCGCGACAAGGCCGGCGTGACCAGGCGCGAGAACTCGTCGACGTCGAGCTGCAGCTGCGCGTCGTGCGGCAGGCCGATCGCCCCGCGGCGGTCGCACACCACAACCTCCGGTTGCGCGAGGGGGGGCCGCGCGAGCGCCTTGCGCAGGCGCCACAGCACGGTGTTCAGCGAGCGGATGGTGGCCCCTTCGCACTGCTCCGGCCAGAGCGCGGTCAGCAGTTCGCTGCGGGCGAAGAATCGGCCCCGTGCCAGCGCGAGGTAGGCGAGCAGGCTGCCCGGGCGGCCCGCCAGTTCCACCTCGGCCGTGGCCGCCGTGCCGTCGCCGCTGGCAACCGACAGGTGACCGAACAGGTACAGATACAGCATGGCGGCCCTCCTGCGTGTCCGCACCTTCGCCGTGATGCAGAGCCAAAGCTTTTACACGCAGTGCCGCGAGGGGGTCCCTGTCAGAGTTGACAGTGCGCGTAACAATCGGTGCCGCCTCCGAGGCGAACGCGGTGCGTCCCCGCGCACTCGCGCGCCATGCAAGCGGGCAGCGCAGCCCAGGCGCGGAGCGACCGCTAGTTCCTGCGCGACGCCGACACCAGCACCGGCTGGTCCCGGTAGACCTGCGGCAGCGTCGCCTTCAGGTTCGCGATCTTGGGCCGGTCGAAGGCCGCGATGTAGGGTGATTCGGGGTGCAGCGTCGCGTAGTCCTGGTGGTAGGCCTCGGCCGGATAGAACGCGGCCAGCGGGCTCACCTGCGTGACGATCCGGCCGGGGAACACCTTCGCCGCATCGAGCTGCGCGATGTAGCCCTCGGTCACGCGCTTCTGTTCGGCGTCGCGGTAGAACACCGCGGAGCGGTACTGCGTGCCGTGGTCGGGCCCCTGCCGGTTCAGCGTGGTCGGGTCGTGCGCCACCGAGAAGTAGACCTGCAGCAGGGTGCCGAAGGAGACCTGCCGCGGGTCGTACGTGACCTGCACCGATTCGGCGTGCCCGGTGCGGCCCGAGCCGACCAGCTCGTAGCGCGCGCTGGCCGCATCGCCGCCCGCGTAACCGGACACGGCATTGAGCACGCCGCGCGTGTGCTGGAACACCGCCTGCACGCCCCAGAAGCAGCCGCCCGCGAAGACCGCCGTCTCCGTGGGCGTGGTCGCGACCACGTCCTGCACCGGCGGTGGCAGCCGCACCGCCTTCTCGGCGGCGAGGCCGCTGGACAGGAAGGCCCAGGCGGCGAGGGCCGCGGCGGTTGCGGCGATCCAGGTCCGGTTCATGGCATGCCCCTTGTGTGGACAGCCATTGTGCGGCGGCGATTCAAAGCCCGTGCGGGCCCTTGCCGGTGACCCCACGCGCCCCCACCTGCCAACGATGTCCACACCGCTTTCCGTCCTCGACCTGGCCCCGATCACCGAAGGCCATGACGCCGCCCAGTCCTTCCGCAACTCGCTCGCCCTGGCCCAGCACGCCGAGCGGCTGGGCTACCGCCGCTTCTGGCTGGCCGAGCACCACGGGATGCCCGGCATCGCCAGCGCCGCGACGGCCGTGCTGATCGGCCACGTCGCCGGCGGCACGCGCACGATCCGGGTCGGCGCGGGCGGGATCATGTTGCCCAACCACTCGCCGCTGGTGATCGCGGAGCAGTTCGGCACGCTGGAGTCGCTCTATCCCGGGCGCATCGACCTCGGCCTGGGCCGGGCCCCCGGTTCCGACCAGGCGACGTCTCGTGCGTTGCGCCGGGATCTCGCCTCGAACCCCGATGCGTTTCCGCAGGATGTCGTGGAGCTCATCGACCTGATGTCCGACGAACCGCGGCAGGCCGTTCGTGCCGTGCCCGGCCGCGGCCTGAAGGTGCCGGTGTGGATCCTCGGCTCCAGCCTGTTCGGCGCGCAACTGGCCGCCATGCTGGGCCTGCCCTACGCTTTCGCCTCCCACTTCGCACCGGCGCAGATGATGCAGGCCATCGCGCTGTACCGCGCGACTTTCCGGCCCTCGGAGAAACTAGACAAGCCGTATGTGATGCTGGGCTTCAACGTGTTCGCGGCGGACACGGATGCACAGGCCGCGGTACTCGCGACGTCGATGCAGCAGGCCTTCGTCAACCTGCGCACCGGCCGCCCGTCGAAGCTGCAGCCGCCGCTGCCGGGCTACTTGGACACTTTGCCTCCACCGGCACGCTCCATGCTGGACGACGTGCTGTCGTGCAGCGCGATCGGATCCCTGGACACCGTCCGGCGCGGCCTGCAGGCTTTCATCGCGCGCACCCAAGCTGACGAGTTGATGGTCACGTCGCAGGTCTTCGACCACGGCGCCAGGCTGCATTCGTACGAACTCGCGATGCGCGCGATGGCGCCGGGGTGATGCGTCCCGGGCCTAACCACCCAGCGCGATGCATGCGGCGCCGATGACGACGCCCGCCATCGCGAAACCCACGGCGCATTTCCAGGGCGTCACGCCCATCCAGCGACCGAGCCGCAGGCCCTGCGAGAACAGGATCGCTACGGCCAGCACCTGCGACACGCGCAGCGCCGTCTGCGCGTCCGCGATGAACAGGAAGGGCAGTACCAGCGGCAGCGTGGCGGCGAACACCAGCAGCCAGATCAGCAGCGCCGCGCGCACGTCCTGGCCGTCCAGGCGGCCGGGGACCGCATCGCCATGCTGCTGCAGCCAGCGGCGAAAGCGCGCCCGCTGTTCGTCGTCCAGCCGTTCCATCAGGCCGGGGGGCGTGTAGGCGCGCAGCCGCGCGCGGAACACGGCATCGGATTCGGCATCGCGCAGTTCCTGCACCGCGCGGGTCTTGCGCCGGCGTTCCACCAGCGTGTTGATGAGGTACATGGCCGCATCCACCATGCCCCAGGCGACGTTGCAGGCGAGCGCCGCGACCAGCAGGGCGCGGGTCCCGCCCTCGGCTTCGCCGCCGCCCACGCGCACGGCGGCCGTGATGGAGAGCGTCATGATGATGCCGAACACGATCTCGCTGGCGCGCTCCGGCGGCGTCAGCAAGCCCGTGCTGTCGTGGTCCGTGGCGTCCGTGTCGCTCATCCCGCGTCCTGCTCCATTCAACGGAAGGCTTCCAGCGCCGATCCCACGTACAGGTACCAGGCGGAGTGGCCGTTCTGCGAGCGGCCGTAGCCCAGGTAGACCGGCCCCAGCTTGGAGTCGACGCCGAAGAACAGCGAGCCGCCCCACAGGGCACCGCGCGCGGGCGTGCCGTCGATGCGCTGGAACACGTTGCCGGTCTCCAGCGAAAAGCCGCCCCAGGCCGCGGTGCCGAAGGTTTCGACCAGGTAGGTGAGGCGTCGCCGGTACTGCAGCGCCGCGAATGCGTATTCCTTGCCCACCAGCTCGTTGAGGTGGTAGCCCGAAAAGCGGAACAGGCCGCCTTGCTTGAACTGGTCGTGGTAGGGCACCTCGTCGCCCTGGCTGGTGCCGCCAGCCAGGATGCCGCTCCAGACGTTGGCCCCCGCGGTCACCACGCTCGTGACGCTGGCCGAGCCGACGCGGTAGCCGCTGTCCGCGCCCAGCGTCGTGGACGAGGCCAGGGCGTCCGCGCGTGCCAGGGTGCCCGTGGAGGGGAACAGCCGCTGGTCCAGCGTGTCGAACTGGACGTGCAGCGTGCCCGCGCCGAGTTGGCTCTTCGCGGGGCCGGCCAGTCCCGTGGTCCCGACGACCGTCTTGGACTCGGTCTGGCCCGTGACCACGCCCAGGCGCACTTCGCCGGAAGTGCCGAGCGTGCGGCCGACCTCCAGGCTCAGGCCGTAGCGGGTCGAATCGAGTTCCGCGACCTTCCGGTCACCCTGGTAAAGGTAGGCGATCGACTGCGTGGTGAACACGCTGGGCGCGATGAAGTAGGTGCGGGAAGACTCCAGTGGCTGGTAGAACTCGGCCCACAGCCCGCGCGGCTTGCCTACCTGCAGGGAGGTGCGGAATTCGCCGCCCAGGCTGTTGATCCAGCGTTTCTGGTAGTCGATGCGCACGCCCCAGGCGGTGTCGCCCTGCATGTCGGTGTTGAAGTTCAGGTTGAACAGCAGGTAGTTCGGCCCCCAGGGCTTCTCCACCACGTCGTAGGTCAGCACGTGGCGGCCGTCCGGCTCCTCGGAGAGGCGGTAGCTCGCCGAGGTGAGGTCGCCGTGCGCCACCAGCCGCGTGGTGTCGGCGTCCACCTTCTTCGGGTCCAGGACGTCGCCGGGCTGCGTCCGCACGATGGCGCGCATGACCTCCGGGTCGGTGACCTTGGTGCCGGTGATGCGGATCTCGTCGATCTTCATGCCTGCGGCAGCCGTGTGCACCTGCATGCCCGAACGCCACTGGGCGTACTCGCGCTCGCCGACGCTGTAGCGCGCCAGCGCCGGCATCGCCCGGCGGGCCGCGGCCTCGCCGATCTTCACCGCTTCCGGGGTGCTGGAAAAGTCGAAGGAGGTGATGTCCTGCAGCACCACGGGGATCGCCAGGTCGCCCGGAGTGAGGGTGGCGAGCTGGACCTTTTCGTTCGCCTCGATCGCGATGTTGAGCGCCTGCCCGGCCACCGACGTGAGCCGGTTCAGGCGATCGCGCGACACGGCAGGGTTGCCCACCGGCACCGCGATCACCACGTCGGCGCAGGTCTGCCGCGCCACGTCGACCGGCAGGTTGCGCACCAGCATGCCGTCCACGTACAGGCGGCCGTCCATCTCGACCGGGGCGAAGGCCCCCGGCACGGCCATGCTGGCGCGCATGGACGCGGCGAGGTCGCCCTTGCTGAACACCGCCATCCCGCCGGTCTCCAGGTCGGTGGCCACCGCACGGAAGGGAATCGGCAATTCGTCGAAATTCTTCACGTCGCCCGCGCCCGCGGCCACGCGCCGCAGCAGCGCCTCGATCTGGTGGGTGGGGACCACCCCGCTGGGCGCCACCACGCCGCCGTCCTGCACGCCCACTTCGAGGCCGATGGTGAATACATGGTCCAGCGACTTGCGGTGCAGCGGCACTTCCTGCCGCGGCGCGCTGCGCAGGATGTTCTTCCAGTCCACCGTGGTGATCAGGGCCTCCAGCTCGGAGGCCGACAGGCCGGTCGCGTAGCCGGCGCCGACCAGGGCGCCCATCGAGGTGCCGGCGATGCAGTCCACCGGCACCCGCATCTCTTCCAGCACCTTGATCACGCCGATGTGCGCGGCACCCTTGGCGCCGCCGCCGCCGAGCACCAGGCCGATGCGCGGGCGCCGCTGCGGATCGGCCGCGGGAGGATCGGCCGACATGGCCAGCAGGGGCGCGAGCAACAGCCCCATCGCCGCGATCCGCGCGAGCTGGCGGCCGGCGTTCAGGGGGAGGTGCGGTGGTGCGATCGAACCCTTCATCGCGGGGTGCGCGGCGCGAACGTCGGGCGCGGGTCCACCGGCGAACGCGACACCCAGGTGATCGCATCCAGCAGGGCCTGAGCGTCCACGGGCTTGCGCAGGAAAAAACGTGCGCCCAGCGCATGCGTGGCCTGGCGGACCTCTTCGTTCTCGGTGGCGGAGAGCACGATCACCGGCAGCCGGACCCCTTGCTCGCGCAGCTTTTCCTGCACCTGCAGCCCGCTCATCTCGGGCATCGTGACGTCCAGCAGGATGCAGCCCTCGGGCGCAACCGGTAGCTGCGCGAAGAATTCCTGCGGCGTGGCGAAGGCGTGCGGCTCGAGGCCGGCCGAGCGCATCAGGCGCGACAGCCCGCTTCGCACTGAAGCGTCGTCGTCGATGATGTAGACGTCAAAGTCCTCGTGGCCCGGTCTCACGCTCGCCTCTTTTGTAGTGGAGGCAAGACTACGGACCCCCCCCGGACGGGGCAATGAGACCTTGGTCGCATCGCCGCCGGGCGGCGGCGCTTCAGCGGCGCGGGGCTTCCACGGGCGGCGTGATGCCCGCCAGTTCGCACAGGTGCACCAGGGCGGCCACCGATCGGACTTCCATCTTCTCCATGACCCGGCTGCGGTGCACTTTCACGGTCTTGATGGAGATCTCCATGCGGTCGGCGATCTGCTTGTTCAACAGGCCGGCGACGACCAGCTGCATCACCTCCCGTTCGCGCGGCGACAGCCGATCGAAGCGCTCGCGCGCCTCGCCCAGCTCGCGGTCGTGCGCGCCGCGCTGCGCATGGGCGTCAATCGCCTGCGCGACGGTGCCCAGCAGCGTTTCGTCGTCCACCGGCTTGGTGAGGAAATCGACCGCGCCGCGCTTCATGGCGCCGATGCCCGTGGGGATATCGCCGTGGCCGGTGAGGAACACCACCGGCAGGGTACTGCCCTCGGACAGCAGCCTGGCCTGCAGCTCGGGCCCGGACAGGCCCGGCATGTTGACGTCCAGCAGCACGCAGCCGATGCCGCGGAACGGCAGGCGCTCGAGGAAGGCCTCGGCGGAAGCGAAGCCTTCGACGTTCCAGCCCGGCCCGCGCAGCACGCGCCCCAGCGCGCGGCGCAGGCTGCTGTCGTCGTCCACCACGAAGACGGTGGCGGCGGCCGCATTCGCGGGCACGGCGGCAGGAGAACTCACGGACATGTCGATCATTGTGGCGCTTCGCTGCGGACCGCCGGAAGCACGACCACGACGCGCGCGCCGCCTTCCGGGTTGGGTTCGATGTGGATGTGGCCACCGTGGGAGGAAACGATCGAGGAGCAGATCGGCAACCCCAGGCCGGTGCCACGGCGCTTCGTGGTCCAGAAGGCCTGGAAGGGCTGAGCGAGCTGCTCCTCGCTGAAGCCGGGCCCCGAGTCCCCGATCTCCAGGCGGACCTCGCCCGGCTCGGAGAGGAACACGCGGGTGGACAGCCTGCGCTGGGCATTCGGCACGTCCGCCATCGCCTCGATGGCGTTCATGACCAGGTTGAGCACCACCTGCTGGATCTGCCCGCGGTCCACCATGGCGATGCTGCCGTGCGAGCATTCCTGGTCCACCTGGATGTGCTGGCGGATGAACTCGCTGTGCAGCAGCTGGCCCATGTCGCGCACCACCTCGCACAGGTCCACCGGCCGCCGCTCGGGCTCCTGCCGCCGCAGCATGCGGCGCAGTGCCTCGATGACGCGCGCAGCGCGCTTGTCGTCGTCGACGATGTCCGTGAGGATCTCGGTCAGCTCCTCGGTGTCCACCGATCCGGCGGCGAGAAAGCGCAGGGCGGCCTGCGAGTTGCTCAGGATGGCGGCCAGCGGCTGGCTCAGTTCGTGCGCCAGCGAGGCCACCAGCACGCCGGTGCGCATCACGCGGTCCGAGTGCCACTGGCTCAGGCGCAGTTCGTCGAGCTCCTGCTGGGTGCGGTGGCGTTCGGTGATGTCCGTGTGGGAGAGGGCCGCGAACACGGCCCCGTCCACGGCGAAACGGCGGACCAGCGTCCGCAGGTGCCGCGCGCCCTCGGGGAATGCGCGGCTGTATTCCAGCTCGAAATGCTCTTGGCGGCCGGCGAGCACGTCCCGGATGCCGTCGGCCAGCTTCGCGGCCGCCGTGTGCCAGGTGAGCTGCTGGAAGCCGCACGCGTCCAGGTAGCTGCCGCCCGGCGGGATGTTCTCCGGCGCGGCAGGATCGTCGAAGCCCAGCCTGCGCCAGCGCTCGCTCGCCTCCACCACGGTGCCATGCGCGTCGATGACGCACACGTATTCGTTCAGTGCGTCGAGCGTGGACTGGGCCAGCCGGCGCGTGGCCGCCAGGTCCTCGGCCGCTTTCAGTTGCGCGCGCACCGCGGACTTGCGATTGAGCGCGCTCGCGAACACCCACCCGAGCACCTGCACGCGGTCCACGAAGCGCGCGGTCCAGCGGCGACCTGGCGGATTGTTCATCACGACGGCCAGCGCGTGCCGTGTCACGCCATCGACGGCGAACGGGATGTACAGCGCGGAGGTGACCGAAACCCTGGCCATGTGCTGCCGGTCCCGCACTGCCTCCACCGGCAGGTCGTCCGCGGTGGTGAACTGCACCACGCGTCCGAGCTCGATCGCTTCGCGCCAGACCCAGGGCATGTTCTCGCGCTGGGGCACCGTGCTGCCCTTGGGGACGGTGACCTCGTGGCTCGCCAGGTGCGTGAGAGTGCTGCTGCCTTCTTCGGCATGGACCGTGAAGAAACCGCATTGGTCCACACCGGTGAATGCCAGCAGCTCCTGCAGCGAGTCATCGATGTGCTGGTCGATCTGGTCCCAGCGCGCGCCGGCGAAGCGCGACGAGAGGTCCGTCAGCAGGGTCTCGAACCGTTCGGTCGCCTCGCGCAACTCGTACTGTTCGCGCCGGCGCAACGCGCCCACGACGCGCTCGGACAACAGGTGCAGGCGCTGCACCTGGTAGGCCGGCCAGCGACGGCGGCTGCGCGAGGTGGCGAGCGACACGATGTGGTCGACCTTGCCATTGGACAGGATGGGCAGCACCAGCAGGCTCTGCGTGCCCCAGCGGCGGAAACTCTCCTGGTCGCACGCAGCGTCCGCGGGCAGGTCCGAGGCATCCCTCAGGGCGATCGGCCGGCGCAGCAGCGCCACCTGCCGGAATGCCCAGGGAAAGAGGCTGCGCGCCTCCACCGCATCGGGCAGGGGCTCGCTGCCCGGGCGCTCCGCCTTGCAGCGCAGGCGCAGGTTGCCATTGGGATCCAGCACGCGCAGGATCGCGCAGCGGTCCAGGTCGAAGAAGGCGCGCAGGCGTTCCAGCGCCGACTGCGCCGCGCCCGGCAGCTCGTCGTAGCTGGCGTTGGCGATCGTCCAGGACAGCTCCGCGGTCAGCTGCAGGAAGCGGGACGGGGACTGCATGGAGCCGCGCCGATGCGGACGCGCCGCGGCCTCGCCGGGCACGGGCCTGCCTTCCTCGATTCCCGCGGCGCGCGTATCCAATCGGAACCCCTCGTCCTTTCAGCGCGGCAATGCTAGCGGGCGGCAGGCGCAGCTCCCTGGTTGCCGTCAGCCTCGCCCATGCGACCAAAGTCCCATTGTGCGCCGCCGCACCGCCCCCTCCAATGGATGTGCAACAAGCGGAACCGCCCCGCGCGCGGCGCGGAGTGTCGTCTCGATGACATGGGCGGCCGACGGGCCATGCTGTGCGCGCCTGCGTTGCGCGCCAGGCGGGCCCGAATGCATCACCTGCGGCCAAGGAACCGACGCCCCGACGGATCCACGAGTGATGGGACCTTGGTCTCATTGTCGCGCTGCCGCATGCCCGGCATCCTCCCCGCAGCAAGTCCACCGTAGGCCGCAGACCGGTGTCCAAGGCGGCCGCAGGAAACAGGATCCCACCGCATCGTCGATGCACCCAGGAAACGAAGAGGAAAACCCATGTCTATGAACACCAAGAACACCCGGCTCGTGCTGGCCCTGGCCGTCGCGCTGGGCACCTGCGCCGGCGCGCTCGCGCAGCAGCCTGCCGCCAATTCCTCGTCCACCATGGCGACTGCCCCGGGCAAGGCCCTGCTGACCGACGTGGTGAAGACCACCGCCACCGTGGTGGGCGTCGATGCCGGCACGCGCGTCATCACGCTCAAGCGCCAGGACGGCAAGGTCGTCACCATGACGGCCGGCGAGGAAGTGCGCAACTTCCCGCAGATCAAGGTCGGCGACCGCGTCGACGTCGAATACGGCCGTGCGCTGGCGCTGGAACTGCGCAAGGGCAATGCCGCCAAGGCCTCGGCCAACGAGTCCGCCGCCGTGGTCTCCGCTCCGCAGGGACAGAAGCCCGCGGCCGGCGCCGTGCGCGAGGTGACGGTGCTGGCCGACGTGGTCGGCGTGGACACGGCCAACAAGATCGTCACGCTCAAGGGGCCGGCCGGCAACGTGGTCGAAATGGTCGTGAAGGACCCGGCGCAGCTCGCCAACATCAAGAAGGGCGACCAGGTGCAGGCGGTCTACACCGAGTCCCTGGCGATCAAGGTCTCCGCCGCGGCGGCCAAGGACGGCGACAAGAAGGCCAAGGAAGCGGCCAAGTAGCGCGTCAAGAGTTCCCAAGGATCAACAACATGAAGAAACCCAATCCATCCCTCCTGTTCCTGGCCGGCGCGTTGCTGGCCGCGGGCGTCTCCGCGCAAGGTCGCGTCACGGCCGCCGATGAGGGCAAGACCGTCGACAACTGGCAGAACGGCACCGGCGAACAGGTGTGGCGCAACGGGACCAACGAACTGTGCTGGCGTGACGCCAACTGGACGCCCGCCACCGCGGCCGTGGGTTGCGACGGCGCGCTGGTGAAGCCGGCCCCCGTCCCCGCGCCCGCGCCGGTCGCGGTGCCCGCGCCCGCCCCCGCGCCCGCCCCGGCACCTGCACCGGCCCCCGTGGCCGCCAGCAAGGTGACGTATGCGGCGGATGCCTTCTTCGACTTCGACAAGTCCGTCCTCAAGCCGGAAGGCAAGGCCAAGCTGGACGACCTGGTCGGCAAGATGCAGGACGTGAACCTGGAGGCGGTGGTCACGGTCGGCCACACCGACTCGGTCGGCGCCGACGGCTACAACCAGTCGCTGTCCGTTCGCCGTGCCGAATCGGTCAAGGCCTACCTGGTGTCCAAGGGCGTCGACAAGAGCCGCATCTACACCGAAGGCAAGGGCGAGAAGCAGCCGGTCGCGGACAACAAGACCGCCGAGGGCCGGGCCAAGAACCGCCGCGTCGAGATCGAGGTGGTCGGGACGCGCAAGGCGCCCTGACGGCACCACGCACGGTGCGCTGCGGTAGGCCGCCATGGTGATGTCCCGCAGGCTGTCCCGGCGCCGGTGGCTGGCACTTGCGGCCGCCGGCGTGCTGTCCGGGTGCGGCACCATGGGGCCGACCTCGGTGCAGCGCGACCGCGCCGACTACGCCGACGTGCTGGGGCGGACGTGGAAGGAGCAGACCCTGATGAACGTGGTCAAGCTCCGCTATGCCGACGTGCCCGTCTACCTGGAGATCGCCTCGATCATCAGCTCCACCTCGCTGGAGAGCCAGGTGAACCTGGCGGCCACCAATTTCGATCGCCTGAGCACCGGCAACAACCAGCTGATCGGAGGCTACGGCCGCTACACCGACCGTCCCACCATCACCTATTCGCCCGTCGGCGGCGAGCGCTTCGCCCGCTACCTGCTGCGCCCGCTGTCGCCGACGGCGGTGTTCGGCCTGGTGCAGAGCGGCTACCCGGTGGACCGGGTGCTGCAACTCACCACGCGCGCCATCAACGGCGTGTCCAACCGTTCCGCCGCGAGCGGACGCCAGCGTCCGGCCGATGCCGAGTTTCCCGCGCTGATGGAAGCCATGCGGCGGGTGCAGCGCTCGGAGTCCATGGGCACCCGGGTGGAGCGCCGCGGCGGCGACGAAGTGGCGACGCTGTTTTTCCGGCCGGACCCGCCCGCCGACGTGGCCGACGACATGCGCACCGTCCAGAGGCTGCTGGGCCTGCGCACCGGCGCTCGCGACCTGAGCCTGATCTTCGGGCCCGTGCCGCGCAATGATTCGGAGATCGCGCTGCTGACGCGCTCGATGGCGGAAATCCTGGTGGAGATCGCCGCCACCATCGAGGCGCCCGAGGCCGACGTGCGCGAGGGGCGCGCACACCCCGCTCCGCCGCCGGCCACCGAGCCGCCGCCCTGGGGCGAGCCGCTGGTGCGCATCCATTCCAGCCCGCACCGGGTGGACGACGCCTTTGCCTCGGTCCTGTACCGGGGCCACTGGTTCTGGATCGACGACCGCGACCTGCCGTCCAAGACGATGTTCACCTTCCTGCTGGTGTTGCTGTCGATGGCGGAGGCCGGCAACACGGCGGCAGCGCCGGTGATCACCGTTCCGGCGAACTGATCCCCCATGAAAATGGCCGGCGGTGCCGGCCTTTGCTTCAGGGCTCCACCGGTGTCCAGCCGGGCCCCGGGTCGAAGCTGGTCATCTTCGAAGCCGTCTCCCTGGTCTTCGCTCCCAGGTTCTTCTGGAAGACCGTGCCGTTCTGGTTGACGATGAAGGTCATCACGCCGCTGTTGGCATCGTGTGGATACGCCACCAGGGCGTAGCCCGCGACCATGCGGCCGTTGATCACGTAGCTGTAGGCGCCACCCTTGGCGTTGGGGCCCTGCCGCTCCAGGATGCGGAAGTGGTAGCCGCGGTAGGCATCGCCCGACGCGTGGCCCGCCGTGGCGCTGCGTGCCAGCAGCGGCCCGAACGGACTTTCCTGGCCGTCGGGGCCCGCGTCCCAGTAGAGGCCATCGTGCTTGCCCGGCGAACTGCCCAGGCGCCGCGCGTACTGCACCACGCCGTCGCCGTCGCGGTCCTCCGCAGCGTACTGGCGCTGGGCGTCGACGTAGGCTCGCAGCACCTGGATCGCGTTGCGTTCGTTGGAGCCGATGCGGCGGTTCAGCAGTTCCTCCGCGCCCTGTTCGGCGGCGAAGTGCCAGCTGCCGCCTTCGCGCACGATGGGGATCGCCACCGGGAAAGCCTGCGGGCCAATTTTCAGGATGCGCCGGTTTTCGCTGGTGGCGTCGAGGCTGCGCCAGGTGGCCATGGCCGCCGCGGCCTCGGCGCGCCGCGCGGCGTCGTAGGCGGCGTCGCCCGTGCCCACCAGGCTGCGGTACTTGGGGCCGACCAGGTTCACCAGGGCGGCGTCGTCATTGGCCTTGAGCGCAGCCGCCAGCGCATCGGCCGCGGCTTCCGGTGTCGGGAAGGTCTGCTGGGCAAGTGACGCAAGGGGCAGGGCCAGCGCGAGCGCGACCACCACGCCGCGCAGGCCGGTACGGAAAGGTTGACGGTTCACGGAAGCCTCCTGGCCGGATTTCTGGATGGATGTCATGCGGACCTCCTCACCGGCGGCCACCGCCGCCTCGACCACCGCCGCCACCACCGCCACGACCACCGCCGCCGCCGCCGCTAGCGCGGGCTCCACCGCCACCGCCGCCGCCGGAGGGTCGCGACGCCGGTGCGCTGCGTGTGCTGGATGCGCCTGCGCCGCCGCCGGATGCGCCGCGGCTGGAAGCCCCCCGGGCGCTGTCCATCTGCGTCTGCCGGCCGGAACTCACGTCGAACGCGCCGCCGCCTCCGCCGCCGGCGCCACCGCCTACCGGTTGGGCCGAAGCCCGCGCTCCGCCAGCACCTGCACCGCCGCCACCGCCGCCACCGCCGCCACCCAGGCCTCCTGCCTGGGCGCTGCCACCCAGGCTGCCTGCCTGGCCGCCGCCGCGGTTGCCGCCCGCACCACCCCCGGCGGGCTGGGTGCCGGCACGGTTGCCCGCGCCTCCACCCGCGCCCGCACCGGACGTGCGCACGTCGCCCGGCCGCTTTCCGGAGGAGACGCCTGCCGATCCGCTCACCTGGCCCGGCTTCTTGTTCGAGGACCAGGCTTGCGAGCCGCTGCCGCGGTTGCCACCGCCCGCGTTGTTCTGCGTGCGGCTGCGATCGACGTTGCGGTCGCCGCGATCGACGTTGCGGTCGCCGCGGTCCACGTCGATGTTGATGTTGTTGTTGCCGCCGCCACCCCAGTTGGTGTTGTAGTGATTGCCGCTCCAGATCGCGCCCATCGCCGCGCCCCAGATCAGGCCGGTGGCGAGCGCCGCGCCTGGCGCGTAGGGGTAGTAGTAGACCGGATAGGGCGAGGGATAGTAGGCCGGCACGTAGCCGCCCGCGACCACCACGGTCGTGGGGTTGTACTGCGGCACGTAGATCACCTCCGGGTTGGCCGGGACGATCTGCACCACTTCCTTCTCCACCACCACCTGCTGCTTGTCGTCGGACTTGAGGTTGCCGGCGGCGACGGTCTTGCGACGGAAGGCCTGCACAGCTTCCAGCACCTCGCCCTGGTCGGCCACCACGGCCTCGCCGAGCATCGCGGTCCATTCGAGGTCGGCGCTCATCTTCTTGACCACGTCCGGATAGTTCAGCAGGTTCTTGACGGGGTCGTCCCACTTGGGATCGAGTTCCAGCTTGGGGTTCTGCTTGCGCTTGTCGAGGAACCGGTCGGCCTGCACCAGTTGCAGCGGGTTCGTCGACGCCGGCAGGATCAGTGCCACGAGGTCATCCGGGTACAGCGCGAACGGCGCCACCAGCTGCTCCAGCTCCTGGTCGCTGAAGGGGGTTGCCGCGGACACGCCCTGGTTGGCCGCCGGCGCCTGGGCCATGGTGCCCGTGGAGGCCAGCGCGGCCAGCACGCCCAACGCCACCGCCAGCCTGCGGACCCGCAGGCCGGCCCGCCCGGCGACCGGGTGGTAAGGAAGATTCATCATGGAACAACTCCAGCGCACGCCACTCCCTGGCGATCCTGCGGAGGGTAGGAAGCGCGGCAGTGGGTGCCAATGGGACCTAGGTCGCATACGGCCGGTCCATGGCCCGGCCCTGCGGTGCGGTGCTGCACGGCCAACGGGCGCGGCGAGGGCGCTGGATATAATCGTCGGTTGATCCCGAAAACGAGATTTCACTGAGGACGCCATGAGCGACAAGCTGGACGAAGCCCATACGGGCCCGATCAAGACTCCCAAGCAACTGCTGATCGCGGTGCTGTTCTCCTTCCTGGTCCCGGTGTTCATCATCATCGCGCTGGTCGCCTACGTCTCCTCCGAGAACAAGCCGGCCGGCACCAACGACGTCGAGAAGTACGTGCTGGGCGGCCTGAATTCGCAGGACATCGAGCGCCGCGTGGCCGAGCGCATCCGCAAGGTCGGCACCGTCGAGATCCGTGACGCCAACCGCCCGCTGGCGACCGGCGAGCAGGTGTTCAAGGCGCAATGCACGGCCTGCCACACCGCCGGCGTCGCCGGCGCGCCCAAGTTCGGCGATGCCGCGGCCTGGGCCGCCCGCATCAAGACCGGGTTCGACGCCCTGGTGCAGTCGGCGCTGAAGGGCAAGAACGCGATGCCCGCGCAGGGCGGCGGCGATTTCGGCGACGTGGAGATTGCGCGTGCCGTCGCCTACATGGCCAACGCCGCCGGCGCCAAGTTCTCAGAGCCGGCCGCTCCGGCTGCCGGGGCCTCCGCCGCGGCGCCCGCCGCGCCCGCTGCGGCCGCGGCGCCTGCCGC
>NZ_JBFUKP010000035.1:0-20975 GCF_056400765.1 Ramlibacter sp. P4_H7 | reverse complement strand
GCGGCGCCCGGCGCGCGCTGCTCCGGCGGCGAGACGCAGGCCGCGGTCGCGAGGGCCGCGAGCACGGCGGCGACGTGGCGCAAGGTGCGCCCCGTCATGGCGCGCCCAGCGGCCGGCTGGTCTGCAGCCGCGCCTTGAAGGCCTCGATGCCATGGTCACCGAAGATCATGGTCCGGTGCAGCATCAGCGGCTGCGCGAAGAAGGGGTTGCCCCCGGGATTGACCGTGACGGCCAGCTGGTACTGCTGGCGCGCGAGCACGTCCAGCACCACGTCGTTGGCGTCGCCGAAGGGGAAGGCGTAATGGCGCACCTGCACGGCCAGCCGACGCTCGAGGATCTCGCGCGGCGCCTTCGCCTCCTGCTCCAGGCCCTGGCGGTACTGCTGGTCGTTCTCCGCGGCCACGCGGTCGATCAGGTTGCGGTGGGTCTTCGAATGCGCCTGGATCTCCACCAGTCCCGAGGCCGAGAGCTCCTGCAGCTGCGCCCAGCTGAGGGCTTCGCCCGAGCCGACGAAGTCGGTGTAGACGAACACCGTCGCCGGGAAGCCGTACTTGCGCAGCAGCGGGAACGCGTGGCGGTACGTCGATTCGTAGCCGTCGTCGATGGTGATGACCACCGCCCGCTGCGGCAGCGCCTGCTTGCCGGCGAGGTAGCCGACCAGCTGGCCGAGCGGGATGACGCGGTAGTCGTTGCGCGCGAGGTAATCGAGTTGAAGCGCGAAGTTGGCCGGCGACACCACCATCTTGCCGCCGCCCGTGCCGAAGCGGTGGTAGGAGAGGATGGGCACCGTCTGGTATTCGTCGGCGCGCACGCCGGTCGGGTTGGGGGACTTCAGGGGCACGACCAGCGGATGGCCCGCTTCCGCCCGGGCGATGCCGTTGAAATCGGCGATCGTCCAGTAGCGCTCCTCGCTGCCGAGGAAGTTGGCGGCGATCGACCGCAGCGTCTCGCCGGTCCCCGGCTGGTAGACCAGGAAGCGCTGGTTGCGGCCGAGCACGGTGCCGCGTGCGGGCGCTGCGACCGTGTCAACCGCGTTCGGCGCCACGGGGGCCTCCGGCGGCGTCACGCACCCCGCGAGCAGGCCTGCCGCCAGGGCGAGCGTGGCTGCGCCGCGCGCCGTCGATCGCAGGCCGTTCATGGCGCGGAGGGAGGCACGAGGGTGGGCGCCTCGGATCCGGGTGGAACGACTCTCGGCGCCGCGGCCGGATCGCGCGCCTGCTGCAATGCCTGCGCCATGTGGTCGAAGGCGGCATACAGCTGGCCGAATTCGTCGTTGCGCGGCTCGGCGATGCGGTGCTCGAAGTGACCGCGGCCGATCTCGGCCATGGACTCGATGAGCAGGTGGATCGGCCGGGCGAACCAGTCGGCGACGAAGTACATGGCCACCGCCACCGCCAGCACCGTGACGATCACCAGCGCCGCCATCAGCCCCATGGAGAGCCGGGCGACGTGCACCAGCGGCCGCTCGGCCAGCCCGAGCGCGACGCGCCCGACGCTCTTGCCCTGGAAGGTGATGGGCGTCTCGAACGCGAGCACGCGCTCGCCCCCCGCCTCGTGGCGCCACATCGTGACGCCGCCGCCGGACGCGCCGATCGCCTGGCCGGCCGGCCGCGCATAGGCCTGGCCCACGCGGGCTGCGTCGCCGTCGGCCCGCACGATGTTGTCGCGGTCGACGACGGTGATGCTCTGGAAATCGCCCGTCTTCATCATCTCCTGCACCGAGACGTCGACCACCGGCCAGTCCTCTCCCAGCGCGGCGATCGCGTTCTGGGCGGCGATGAAGCGCGCGAGCGAAGCGCCGTTGCCCATGACCTGCTCCAGCATGGCGCCGTACTGGCGCTGCGTGATCACGGCGGCCGAGATGCCCATCACGACCATCACCACCAGGGCCATGGTGGCGGCCCACTTCACCCGCAGCGGGATGATGCGCGGCCTGGCCCGCACGCGCGCCGATTCGTCGATCTCGGCCAGCACCCGGCCGAGCGCCTCGGACAGTTCGCGGCCGGTCTGGAAGCGGCGATCGGGACTCTTGGCCAGGCAGCGTTCGACGATGCGCCGCAGCGAGGGGGGAAGGTCGGGCCGTTCCTTTTCGAGCGGCGGCGCCTCCTCGTTGGCGATCCGCAGGGCCACCGCCACCAGGCTGTCGCCGGCGAACGGCCGGTGGCCGGTGAGCATCTGGTAGAGCACGATGCCCACCGAGAACAGGTCGGAGCGCCCGTCGAGCTTGTCGCCGCGGGTCTGCTCGGGCGACATGTACTGCGGCGTTCCCAGTACGTCGCCCACGCGGGTGTGCTGCTCGCCGGTGACCGAGGAATCCATGTGGGCGATGCCGAAGTCGGTCACCTTGATGGTGTCGGTGCCTTCCAGCCGCACGATGTTGCCGGGCTTGATGTCGCGGTGGACGATGCGGTGCGCGTGCGCGTAGTCGAGCGCGTTGGCCAGCTGGATGCCCATGACCAGCACGTCGCGCACGGGCAGCGGCCGGTTGGGCTTCATCACCTCGCTGAGGACGTCGCCCTGCAGGAACTCCATGGCCATGTAGGGCCGGCCGTCGATCTCGCCGACGTCGTGCACCGTGACGATGTTGGGATGCGACAGGCCGCCGGCCGCGCGCGCCTCGCGCAGGAAGCGTGCTCGGCAGTCGCTGTCTTCGCACAGCGTCGAATGCAGGAACTTGAGGGCCACGTCGCGCCCGATGCCGGGATCGTGCGCCTGGTAGACGCTGGCCATGCCGCCACGGCCGAGCGTGCCGAGGATCTGGTAGCGCCCCACCTGGCGCTGCGGCACATCGCCGGCCGCCCGGCTGCCGGGCAGCGTGTCGCCCGCACCGGTGCGCGGCTGGGCGCTGGAGGAACCCGGCGGATGCGTAGCGGCCAGCTGCGCGAGCCTGCTGTTGGCCGCGGTGATCGACGGCATCTCCCCGAGCGGCGAAGCCACCGGGGCGACGCGGGTGGCGTCAGGATCGAACGCGGGTGCGGCGGAATCCGCCGCCGCGTCGGCAGGACCCGCCTTGGGAAACTCTTTCGTCAGTGCCATCACCATGCCTTGCTGCGGCAACCCCCGCCGCTTCGCCCCATGGTCGGCGGCCGGCGCCGGGCCGGCAATGAACGAAAGTCATCTCACTTCAGCATGTTGGCGTAGATCCCCGGCGTGGAATCCGGGATCTCGATCGCCCCGGCGACCTTCCGGAAGAACTCAGGTTCCCCGACCCAGCCGGCAATGGCATAGCCGTAGCCCATGGTGCGCATGTCGTGCAGGCAGGCGAGAAGGAGGGCGGCCCCGATCCCGCGGCCACGGGCGGAGTCGAGCACGCCGATGGGGCCGACGAAGCCGCGGGCGGTGGCGTCGTAGCAGCAGAAGCCCTGGATGTCGTTGCCGTGCTGGGCGATGAAGAGGCTTGGCGGCCTATTGCCAAGGGCCACCGACGCTTCGCTCGACCAGCCGGCCGAAAAATTTCGCGCTGTCCATGTGACGATCAGTTTGTGCTCCGGAGCCAACGGTCGGCGGACCTGGACAATGTCCGCGCGCGCCGGGCGCGCTTGATGCAGAGGGATGAGCATGTCCATAGCGTGCGTCAACCGCTGACCATCATTCGCACCGATTTGCACGGAATCCAGGACCAGCGTTCTCCATCAATGGTCAACCCGAGGTCAAAAGAACTGATCGCCCAAACGGATGGGCCACCGCGAGCAAACCGACTCACCGTGGGGACGCCGCTCACCAAGGCCAACTCAAACCATTGCTTGCCTTTGGCGGATTTGTAGAGTCTCTGCCCCCCGATCCAGAAGTGATGGTTATGTATCGTGCGGACGTCGGAAAAGTACACGCCAGGAAAACCGGACTCTTCCGTGTCACACATGTCATCCACAGAACCGTGCAAAAGCATCCCACCTGCGCCGCACGCCACGAATCTTTTGGAATCTACCGCACTGACTGCGTTAAGCATTGCGTTCGTGCCACTCTCGATGCGGCGGAGCGCGCCTGCAGTCATGACGAATAGCAATCCCCCACCTCCGACACCGACCAAGTACCGGCCTCCCAAGTCGGACAGGCCATAGATCGCGCTGTCGGCGTCAACCATGTCGCGATCCAGCAGCAACTCGTCCTTCCGTTCTACCAAACTGCCGCGAAGCGGAAACCGATACAGCTGGTTCGACATGCCTCCCACGTAGACGAATTCCCCTTGTGTTGCACAACAGTTCAGGTAACCGAAGGTGGCCGGCCCCTCTTCACCAAAGGCGTCGTAAATAGGCTTCACCACACCTCCGGGCCTCATCTCCCACAGATGCCCCCCGGGCGAAACCACCAAGGCATGGAAGTCGCTGGGCGAAGTTCCAACTGCAACCGCCCACAGCAGGAGTTCAGATGCACCGGGAAATTCCGCGAGCAAAAAGGCCTCTTCGCGGCTTCTGTCCACGAGCACCAATGCGCTGCGCCTCTGCTCCAGCGCCGGATCCGGCGGATCGCTCAGGACAAGGATGCATTGGGTGTCATTTAGCGAAACTGCGTCCACGGGCGGGAACACCCGGCAGTAGTCAGCAAGCGAGAGTGACGGCACCTCGTAACCTCCAGCTTTGAGCCTAGCTCAAAACGGTGGCCGTTCGTACCGGTGTGTCAGCCGGGATGGAGGCCTGCGTGACGTGATAGGCCTCGAGCTGCGCCTCGGTACAGGCCTTATTGCAGTGCGGAAACGTTTGCTGATGTGCCCAGGCACCGTCCTGGATTGACTCTCCCAGAGTTGCATAAGAGTTGTGCTGATGTGGGTCTGGCCCCCAGCTGTCCAGAGGCTGATTCCGGACTCCATTGCGGCGTCGCCGCTTCGCCTTGTCCCTGAGGCTTTGCAGCTTGTGGTGCAGAGCGTCGGAATGATCCTTGCCGACGCACACTGTGGGCGCATCGAACTGATCGTATGACTCGAATTGCTTGTCAAGCGGTAGCGATTTCGAGAGCGGCGATTCGATCTGCGCGCCCGTTGCTGCTATGACTGCCTGCGTGACCCCCATCCCTGACAAGCCACCGCGGCCTCCCGGCTGGGTGAAGGATGAAACCTCCACCAAGTGGTCCCCCGTGCGTTCGTCCGTGTTGGTATCCTCGCCACAGCAGAACTGCTTGTCCAGCTTCTTAGGCACGAGGATGCACTTCTGGGCTTCCTTGCAGGCACTCGTACAGCCTTTCACCTTGTTCCCCTGCACAGTCGCCGACGCACACTTAGTCTCGAACTCCGATTTCTGTGTCGCGCACTCGGCAGGAAGAGCATTCAACATGTCCTGGTACACCGTCGGCAGACTATTTGGCGGAGTAGAGCCATGATTGTGCGTGGTCATGTCCATGTGACGGACGACGTTCTCGCCTTCCGCCTTGACATCCATTGACCACGCGGTGAAGTAGACCTTGCCGGTTGTCTGATGGGTCACAACGCCCTTCATCGGCGCTGATCCAGCCTCGTCACCGGTGCTCTTCTTGAAGTAGCTTTTGTCCTTAAGCATGATCTCCTGTCCGGAGATCTTCACGGTCGAAGAACCATCGGTCGTATCAGACGCGAACGCCGTATTCGGATACGGGATGGGAACGCCCGGCGGTGTGGCCGGCGTCTGCGGCGGTGTCATGCAGACGTCCGGAAACGCGCAGATGGACTTTCCTGCTGCTTGCTTGCAGGAGATTTCCATGCCATTTGCGTAGACCTCGTTGCTCATCCCAATGCCTCATACTGAAACACCGCCGCGGCCCGCTCTCCCGCATCGTTGCCGGCATGAAGGAGGACGCTCGGACCTTTCGCATAACGCTTCTCGCACGCGGCCAAAGCCGCGGCGAGTATTGCCGCACCCGATGCCGCTCCAATTTCTCCAGTGCACTCCGCTGGATGCCACATATCGAATTCCTTTTTTCGGACTCTAAGCAGCCTGGTCAACGCTATCGCCGCCTCTTTAAAGTAATACTGCTCGCCCGAAATGTCAGTGATTCGGTAATCGAGATCCTGCATTTGGACCCCTGCCTCACCGATTGCCTGACGGATCGCTTGCACCAAACCATCGCCCCGCAAGGGATGCTCGCTCTCGATCGCCCCAGGCTCACGTCCGAATCCGATCCCAGAACAAACCAGCCATGTGCCCTTTGCAGGCGGCGCTCCGACGAGCAGCGCGCCAGCGCCTTCACCTGGCATAAAACCGTTCGCGGTCCGATCCGTGAGCAGCCTGTCGCGCTCCTCGTAGTGCCGCAGCGAAGTCCACGCCAGTAGGCTGTCCACCGCAACAATCACGACGTGCCGTTGCGCATGCCCATGCACCAACTGCCGGGCGCGCACGAGCGCCACGCTCACACCAACGCGCCCGGAGGCAACCACTGCCGAATCCGCGGCGAAGCTTGCATCGAGGTCGGCGCATATCATCCCGAACAGCCGCTCCTCCAGCCCCTCAAGTCGGCCTGGGCGCTCACGCTCGGCAACGCACAGGATCACAGGGATCCGAGCCCAATCCTTGCGCGGAAACTGCTGCAGTGCTTCTTCTATGCACATAGCAGCCATCTTGGCCAGTCTACGCATACTGCGCAAAGGTTCAGAAAGCATCACCTGATGCGCCATGATCCAGCTGCCATGCGCGCCCAAGTACCGACTGGCTGTGGGGTTCGTCAGTTTTGCGCGGAATGCCGCACAGCTTTCGTCGGCAGTGAGACCAACGGATGTCACGAGTCCGGCCCTCAAAATGGCGATTCCGCTGCGTGTCACGTTCCCGGCTCCGGGAGATGCTCGTCGGCCATCGGCAGCATGACGACGGGGATGGGGAAGGCCTGCTCACGCTTCTGCCACCACTGCCTGCCCTTGCGTCCGACGAGAACCTGCGCGACTTCGTGAATGCTTCGCCGCAGGGGTCGCGCCAGGCGCCATGTCATCGTGAAACGCTCGTGGTCCACATCGAAGGTGATCGTGTCGAGCGTGCCCGTGTAATCCTCCGGTCTGCCGTGTTTTGGGAATAGCTTGATGGGCGCATCAAAGTGAGGCAGCACAAACGTCCTCGGGCCGTTCGCAGTAAAACCCTGAAGGACCACTTCCGTCGGCTGCTTGGGGACGGGAATTTGCTGATCCACAGCCGCGGCTTGGTGATACCTTTCGTCGAAGTCCGTTGGCAAGAAGGGGAAGACCTCATCGAGCCATTGCTGGTCGTAGGTCCCAGCGTAGCGCGCGCGTCCAGACCAACCTCGTCCTACCGGTCCCAAGGCCATGGGTCGGCAGGCCTGGTCGGGAGAACCAATCTCTGTGCCAATTTCTTCGGTGTTCGGAAGAGGCGTTCCGTCCACCCAGGAACTCTTCAGGTGCTTATGCCACCCGCGGCCTGCCGGGTTTGGCAGGAAGGCGTCATGCTCGCCCGCGTCGTCACTGAACCGGTCCATCCCACCGAAGGCCGTGTCGTACGAAATCAGCTTTTCGACAAACGCTGTGGGCGATGACGCGCGGATTCCTGTCGCGCCCGCCTGCCAGAGCCTATCGCCTACCACGTCGAAGCGCTTTTCCATGGCGCCGACGCGCAGACTGATGCGTATGCGGGTAACCGGCTTAGACCCTGAAGTCCGGGCATGGCCGATGAGAAGTACATCGCACATGGCTTTCCGAGGTGCGAAATCCATTTCGTATACGGGCGCGCTGTATCCAGGCGCGCCCGTGAACGTGTCCGCCATCACGAGTGGCACTTGCTCATCGTGCAAGCGCACCTGCTCACTGCCTTGCGGCAGCACGAATGTTCCCTTGATGACGACGACAAGCAATTCGCGCCCACTGGGCTCCGTACCCATCGTATAACCCGCCTGCATCCGCGTGGCGTTGATGAACTCCATGGAGTCAGCCTCAGTTCAGCTGCACCGATCCACCCTTGATCCGATTCACGCCGGTGGATCTGCTGAGCACGTAAGCCCCCTCGATCAGCACCTTCCCTGCTTTGGTCAATGTGATGCTCGCCTTGCCGCAGCGCAGCACCAGCTGCTGCTGCGCGCTGACGATCATGCGTTCGCCATCCGCTTCCACGTCCACCTGCTCGGGGCGACCTGCAGCGGTGCCTTGCAGCACGCCCATCACGATCGGCTTCGTCGCATCGGCGCCCTCGAACATCAGCACCACCTGCCGGCCGATGTGCGCTGCATGCAGGTCCACCACGCTGCGTGCCTGCCTCGCCGGCGCTTCGGGTTGGGATGGATCGATCACCAGGGGCGTGACCCCGTCGTCCATCAATGCCACCAGCCCGCCGATCTGCACCGGCATCGCTGTCCAGCTCTCGAACCCGTCCCTGGCGCTCATGGCATCTCCTTCAGTTCTGCAGGATCTTCGATCCCTTCATCACGATGTCGCCGCCGGCCTTGATGTTGATCTTCCCGGACCCGTCGATCGTGATGTCCTTGCCCTTGATCTGGATCGTTCCGTCCTTCTTCATCGTGATGCTGGCGCTGCCCGTCTTGATCGACACGGAGTCGCCGGCATCGATAACCAGGTTCTTCCCGACCTTGACCGCATCGTCTTCGCCCACGGAAGCAGAGCGTCCCTTCGCCACGGTCGTGGACTGGGCACCGCCCACGTCCACGCTGCGGTCCGCGCCGATCTTGTTGGTCTGGCCGGAACCCACCGTGGTGCTCTGGCTCGCTCCCACATCGATGGTCTGGCTGGCCCCGACCGTCACGCTCTGCAGCGCCCCGATCGCCACAATCTGCGCGGCACCGACGGCGATCTCCTGGGCGCCCCCGACCGCAATCGTCTCGTTCACCCCCACCGCATGCGTCCGCTGCAGGGCCACCGTCGCGGTTTCGCTGCCACCCACGCTGATCGAGCGGTTGGCGCCGATGCCGATCGTCTCGTTGGCGCCCACGGTTTCGGACCGGTTCGCCGCGATCGCGATCGTTTCGTTCGCGCCGACGTTCTCCGTCCGGTTGGCACCGATGCCGATGGTCTCGTTGGCCCCCACGGTCTCGCTGCGGTTCACGCCGATGGCGATCGTCTCGTTGTTCCCCACCGTTTCGGTGCGGTCGTGCTTCACCAGCGTCGTCTCGTCGTGGTCGATGGTCTTCTTGCGGTCGTTGCCCACCCAGTGGGTTTCGTCCTTCTCGACCTCGATGTCCTGGTTCTTTTCCGCGTGCAGCCACACCTGCTCGCTGCCTGCCTTGTCCTCGAAGCGGATCGCATTGGCGTTGCCATAGCCGCCGCCCTTGGAGGAGCGGCTCAGGATGCCGGACTGCGTGGCGTTGGCCGGCAGGTCCCACGGCGGCATCTGCTCGGCGTTGTAGACGCGGCCCGTGATGAGGGGCTGGTCCGGGTCGCCTTCCAGGAAGTCGACCACCACCTCCTGCCCGATGCGCGGGATGTCCACCATGCCGAAGTTCTTGCCGGCCCAGGGATGCGAGACGCGCACCCAGCACGAGCTCTCCTCGTTCTTCTTGCCGTAGCGGTCCCAGTGGAACTGCAACTTCACGCGGCCGTACTTGTCGGTGAAGACCTCCTCTCCGGACGGCCCGACCACGGTGGCGGTCTGCGGTCCCTGGACGCAGGGCTTGTGCGTGCGCCGCCGGGGCCGGAACTGCTGCGCCGCCGGGATCGCGGCAAACTCGCAGCGGTAGTCGGCCGCCGTGTTGCCGGACTCGTAGCCGTTCACCTGCGCGCGCACCGACAGCGAGGTGATCAGGAACTCGTCGTTCTGGTCCTTGCGCGGGTGGTGCGAGAGCTTGAGCAGGCGGCCGACCTCGATGCCCTGGGCGTTGGATGCGGCGCGCATCGACTGGAAAGGGGTCTGCAGTTCGTCCATGCGGTCCTCGGCCCACTGACTGCCGTCGGCCGACTGCACGTAGTCGCCCTGGAAGTCGAACACCTCGTAGTCCGACAGGGCGTAGCTGCGCTGCTTGTCGGCCTTCACCTTCAGGTCGGTCGAGGGCCGCTCGAAGTCGTAGCTGGTGAGCGCCACCTTGCCGCTGCGCACTTCGCGAGAGAAGCTGCAACCCGAGACGTGGTCCGTGTCGGCGGCGGCGTCCGCGCCCTCCTCCACGTACGGCAGCGACTTGCAGGTCGGCGCCGCATCGTGCGCACTTTGCGAATCCACCAGCACCAGCTTGTGCTGGCCGTCGCCGTGCACGAAGTACCAGTAGATGCCCTCGTGTTCCAGCAGCCGCGCGACGAAGTTGTAGTCGCTCTCGCGGTACTGCACGCAGTAGACCCACTTGCGGTAGCTGCGGAACAGCTTGAACTCGAAGCTGGCCACGCCGTGGTCCTCGAACACCTTCTTGACGATGTCGGGGACGCTCAGTTCCTGGAAGATCCTGCAGTCGGCCGTGCGCGTGAGGAACCACAGCCAGGGGTGCACGGTCGCGTGGTAGGTGAAGTACTGGCCCTGGTGCGCGCCCATGCCGAAGCGCGAGACGTAGCCGTGGAAGAAGCGCTTGCTGTCGTCGCGCATCTGCACCTTCACCGTCATCGGCTTGCCCAGGAGGTCTTCGGGCTTCAGGTCCGGCTTGGGGCTGAGCAGGGTCAGCTGCGTCTCGCCGAGCTCGCTCAGGCCGGCCGATGCGGTCATCGCAGCGAACAGCAGGCTGTCCGCGGGGAGCGGGCAAGTGAGCGTGACCGGGGCAGGCATGCGGGCAGCGGGCGAGGCGCGCGGAGTGGGTGTCGCCGAACTTACGGGGTCGGGCGCGAACGCGGCAGGGCCGAAAGTCATGGGCATGGCGCGCCCCTCAGTCGAACCCGTATGCGAAGTCCCCGTCCTGCACGCTCAGGCGCACGCCCTTGAGCGCCTGCCCGGCGGTGAGCCGCTGCAGGTACTCGCGCGAGATGTGCGGCAGCACGGTGTTGGTCAGGATCGCGTCGACCACGCGCCCGCCCGACTCCGCCTCCGTGCAGCGCGACACGACCAGCTGCACCACGTCATCGCCGTACTCGAAGGGGATGCCGTGGTTGTCGGCCACCCGCTTGCCGATGCGACCGAGCTGCAGCCGCACGATGTTGCCCATCATCTCGTCCGACAGCGGGTAATAGGGCACGACCACCAGCCGCCCCAGCAGCGCGGCCGGGAAGACCTGCAGCAGCGGCTCGCGCAGGGCCTTGGCGATGGCCTCCGGCTCCGGGATGCGGGCCGGGTCGCGGCACATGTGGGCGATCAGCTCGCTGCCCACGTTGCTGGTCAGCAGGATGATGGTGTTCTTGAAGTCGATCCCGCGCCCTTCGCCGTCTTCCATCCAGCCCTTGTCGAACACCTGGAAGAACAGCTCGTGCACATCCGGGTGCGCCTTCTCCACCTCGTCCAGCAGCACCACGCTGTAGGGACGCCGGCGCACCGCTTCGGTCAGCACGCCACCCTCGCCGTAGCCGACATAGCCGGGCGGCGCGCCCTTCAGCGTGGAGACGGTGTGCGCCTCCTGGAACTCGCTCATGTTGATGGTGATCAGGTTCTGCTCGCCGCCATACAGCGACTCCGCCAGCGCCAGCGCGGTCTCGGTCTTGCCGACACCCGAGGTTCCGCACAGCATGAACACGCCGATCGGCTTGTTGGGGTTGTCCAGTCGCGCGCGCGAGGTCTGGATGCGCCGCGCGATCATGTCCAGTGCATGCTTCTGGCCGATCACGCGCTGGTTCAGCGTGTCGGCGAGGCGCAGCACCGATTCGACCTCGTTCTTCACCATGCGGCCCACGGGCACGCCGGTCCAGTCCTGCACCACGCTGGCGACGGCCGCCTCGTCCACGGTCGGCAGGATCAGGGGCGAATCGCCCTGCAACGCATCGAGCCTGGCCTGCAGGCCCGCGAGTTCCGAGAGCAGCCTTTCGCGCTCGGCGGGTGTGAGCGCAGCTTCGGCCGGCGGCGTCGCAGCTTCCACCGCGGCCGGCCTGGCCTCGCCCTGCCCCGGCGCAGCGGCGGGTTTTTCCTCGGCCGGCTGCGCGCGCAGCCGCGCCCGGATGTCCAGGATGCGGTCCACCACCGACTTCTCCTCAGCATGCCGCTGCTGCAGCATGGCGAGCCGCGTCTGCTCGTCGTCCAGCGAGCGCACCACGCGCTTGCGGCGGTCCGCCACGTCGATGCCGATCGCTTCCTCCCGGCCGATGATCTCGCGCTCCACCTGCAGGGCGTCCAGGCGGCGCTGGCAATCCTCCAGCTCGGGCGGCGTCGCATGCTGGCTCACCGCCACCCGAGCGCAGGCGGTGTCGAGCAGGCTCACGGCCTTGTCGGGCAGCTGGCGCGCGGGGATGTAACGGTGCGACAGCCGCACCGCGGCGACGATGGCCTCGTCCAGCAGCGCGACGCGGTGGTGCTTCTCCAGGATGGAGGCGACACCGCGCAGCATCAGCACCGCCTTCTCCTCGCTGGGCTCGCCGACCTGCACCACCTGGAAGCGGCGAGTCAGCGCCGGGTCCTTCTCGATGTGCTTCTTGTACTCGGCCCAGGTGGTGGCGGCGATGGTGCGCAGCTTGCCGCGCGCGAGCGCCGGCTTCAGCAGGTTGGCCGCGTCGCCGGTGCCGGCTGCGCCGCCGGCGCCGATCAATGTGTGCGCCTCGTCGATGAACAGGATGATCGGCTTGGGCGAGGCCTGCACCTCGTCGATGACCGAGCGCAACCGGTTCTCGAACTCGCCCTTCATGCTGGCGCCGGCCTGCATCAGGCCGATGTCCAGCACGTGCAGCGACACGTCCTTCAGCTGCGGCGGCACGTCGCCGCTGGCCAGCCGCCGCGCGAAGCCCTCCACCACCGCCGTCTTGCCGACGCCGGCCTCGCCGGTGAGGATGGGATTGTTCTGCCGCCGGCGCATCAGGATGTCGACGATCTGCCGGATTTCCTCGTCGCGGCCCGCCACCGGATCCAGCTCGCCCTTGCGGGCCCGCTCGGTGAGGTCCACGGCGTAGCGCTGCAGCGCCTCCTGCTTGCCCATGGCCGCGGGCGCGATCGCACCGCTGGCCTCGCCCGGCTCGGCCGCTGCGCCGCTGCCGTCGCTGGCGCGCAGCCCCTGCTCGGGCGAGCCGGACAGGATCTGGCCGAAGCGGTCGGTCAGGTCCTCCAGCTTGATGCGATCGAACTGCTTCGAGAGGGTCATCAGCGCATTGCGCAGCGACGGCGTCTTCAGCATCCCGACCACCACGTAGCCGGTGCGCACCTGCGTGTCGCCGAACATCAGCGAGCCGTACACCCAGGCGCGTTCCACCGCGCTCTCGATCCAGCTGGACAGGTCGGTGATGGAGCTGGCGCCGCGCGGCAGGCGGTCCAGCGAGGCCATCAGGTCGGCCGCCAGCAGCGAAGCGTCCAGCCCGTAGTGCTTGACGATGCGGTGCAGGTCCGAGTCCTGCGTGTTGAGGATCTGGTACATCCAGTGCTGCAGTTCCACGTAGGGGTTGCCGCGCAGCTTGCAGAACACCGTGGCCCCTTCGATCGCCTTGTAGGCCAGCGGGTTGAGTTTGCCGAACAGGGCGGTGCGCGAGATTTCAAGCATGCCTGCCTCCGTGATGCCGCAAGAGGAAACTGGTGTGCGGACGCAGGCGCAGGTCGCTGCGCTCGCGCGGATGCGGGATGCGGCCGATCCAGGTCGCCACGCCCAGCCGCAGGCTCGCGCCCAGACGCGGCGGCGGCACGTGGTCGCGCGCTAGCGTGAGCCGCACGTCCCAGCGCAGGTCGGGCCCGGCGTAGTCGTTCACCCATTCGCTCAGCCCGGGCCACGCCACGCCGCCGGGCAGGAAGGCTTCGTACTGCGCCAGCGTCAGCGGTCCGAGCGCGATGCGGAACTTGTACTGGCGATCGCGCAGGCGCGAGCCGCAGCCCGCGCCGACCCCGAGCTCGCCGGCGCGGCCGGCGCTGCGCTCGCGCCGGTTGCGCGCGAACCCGAGCTGCGTGCGGTCCTGCCGGTCCAGCGCCAGCCACTGCGCGACGTGCTGTTCGATCCGCACCGGCACGCCGAAGTGGTTCGCCAGCAGCTTGCCCAGTCCCTCCGCGTGGCGGCTGCGCGAGCCGAGCAGGCCGGCCTGGAACAGGCGCGCGCTTTCCGGCAGCGCGCGCGGCGTGTCGGAGGCCCCGAGCGCGCCGCAGCTCGCTCCCAGCCACGCGGCGTAGCGGTCGTCCTGCGGCCGGTCGTGCTGCACCGTGGGCTGCGCCTGGGCCCAGGCGCGGTAGAACAGCGCGAGCATGCGGTGGTGGAACACGTCCAGGAAGCGCGCCGCCGTGGCGTCGCCGCGGAAGCGCAGGCGCTCGCGCACGTACTCGGTGAAGTGCAGCGGCATGGGACCCTGCGGCCCCAGCAACCCGAAGAAGCGCACGCCGAGGCGCGGCGCCGCGGCGGCGCCAGGCTCGAAGCTCGCGAGAGCGGCGGGCGCGAAATCCAGTTCCGGCTCCTGCCCGATGCGCAGCGCCTCCTGCGCGGGACGCTGGGCCCGGCCCAGGCGCGGCAGCTCAGGCCGCAGCGATTCCACCCGGCGCAGTACGGCGAAGAAGTCGTGCGCACGCGGGTCGGCGTGCAGCGCCGCGAACAGCCTGGCGAGGGCCTGCAGCCGCTCGGCCTCGGGGACGATCGCGGTCTCGCGCTTCACACCGTCTCCCTGAGGCCGATGCGCGGCGGCCAGCGCATCACCTCGCCGCGCTGGGGCGTGCGCAGCGTCAGCTGGGTGAAGCTGTTGATGGCCGCGTGGCGGGCGAAGAAGCGCTCCAGCACGCAGGCGAACAGGAAGGCGCTGCTGCCCTGGAACGCCATCTCGTCCAGTTCGAGCGCGATCTCGACGCCGGCCCCAAAGCTGAGGGGCCCGGTGAACGGCAACCTGCGCACGACCGGCCGCGCTTCCACGCCGTGGACGCCCTGGATCTGCCGGGCCCACACCGTGTCTTCCGGCGGTGCGTACAGGCCCAGCATCGTGCGCAGGGCCGCCGCCGCGCGCTGCGGCGTCTCGCCGGTGAGCGACAGGTGGTTCAGCGTCAGGTGGTTGACCAGGCTCCAGCCCAGCTCGCCGACCGGCCGGCGCGTCACCGGCCGCGTCGGCCCGCGCAACACGTCGACCCGCGCCACAGGGCCCGGCGACTCTAGCCGCCATTGCGGCGCGGTGTCCGCGCCCGTGGCGCCGCGCGGCAGCAGCGTCGGCAGGTCGCGGTTGCTGACCCAGGCCGAGACGGACAGCTGCCGCACGTCCTCGCGGTAGGGTCCATGCTGCGGGTCCACCAGCGCGAGGTACACCTCCTCGCCGATGTAGGAGGAACGCGGGCCGTTCTGCTGCTGCCGGGCGGACAGCAGGCGCGGCTCCCGCCGCACCGTGTAGTAGCCGCGCGGCTCGCCCTCGGCCGGCGGCGCGGCCTCGTGCCAGGTGGCGTACAGCGGCAGGAACTCCTGCTGCGCGACCCGCCCCGTGCCGTAACCGGTCACGCCGGCGATGCTGTGCACCTCGTAGTCCATCGGCCGGGTGCGGTCCGGGACCACGTGGTAGTCCCAGGAGCCGGTGCCCAGCTGGATGCGGTCCAGCCGCTTGTGGAACAGGTTGATCGCGGGCGTGCAGTACAGCGACAGGCTGTGCGCGTCCACCAGTGCTTCCAGCGCCGGGTCGCCCTTGTGCAGGAAGACGACCAGCTCCAGTTCGCTGCCGGCCGTGCGCGCCAGGCGTTCGGACAGCCCCGTCACCTCGAAGAACAGCAACCGCTGCGGCAGCGCGGCGGCCTCCTGCAGCAGCCGGTAGCCGGAGAAGGCGCGCAGCGATTCGGGCAGCAGCGCCTGCCCGGACGCGAAGCCCAGGCCACGCACGCTGTCGGCGCCGCGCCATTGCAGGCCCGGCGTCGCGGCCGTGCCGGCGTCGCCGTGGACCAGCGTGCCGGCGGCGGTGCCGAGCACCAGTTCGTGCAGCCGGAACGCGACGTCGTCGGGCGCGCTGATGTAGAACGCGAGCCGGTCCATCCCGAGCTGGCGGAACGTCACCCCACCGCCGCAGCGCAGCCGGATGCGCAGTCCGCCGCGCGTGCCCTGCGCCTGCGGCAGGCGCGTCATCGGCAGGTCCGGCGCGTAGCTGAAGTACTGCACGTTCACCAGCTCCACCGGCCACAGCGTGACGGCGTGGGCGCTGCGGAACTCGCAGTGCGTGTCCTGCCCGCGCGCCTGTTCCGACAGCAAGGCGCTGCCGCGCGGCAGCGTGTAGCCCTTCACCAGGTTGGGGTCGGCCGGGTCCACGCCGAAGCGCGCCACCATCATGGAAGGAACCGGCGCCAGGAAGTTGGGGTAGATCGACTCCAGCAGGTGGCCGATCAGCCGCGGCTGTTCCGCCTCCAGCTTCAGCTGCACCCGGGCGGCGAGGAAGGCGAACCCTTCCAGCAGGCGCTCGACATACGGGTCCGCGACCTCCATGCCCTCCATGCCCAGGCGCGAAGCGATCTTGGGAAATTCGGCGGCGAACTCGGCGCCGACCTCGCGCAGGTGACCCAGTTCCTCGCTGTAAAGGCGCAGCAGCCGGGGGTCCATGCCGGCTCCTAGCGCGCCTTGGACGGCGCGACACCGACCGCGTCGCGCACCGCCACCTGCCCGGCCTCGAGGTCGAGCCGCGTGCGCAGCAGCACCTCCAGCGGCATCGGCTGCGACCACAGGTGGCCGCTGATCTCGAACTCGATGACGTTGTGCGTGTCGAGCACGCTGGTCGCCTCCAGGGCGCGCACCACCAGCGTCTGCGGCAGGATGCGCGGCTCGAAGCGCTCGATCGCCTGCCGGATGTAGCCTTCGAGCACGCTCACGTCGATGGAGGAGGCGAGCTGGCCGGACAGCGGGGGCAGGCCGAAGTTCAGCACGCTGGCCGCCGCCTGCGGATGCGGCTCGGCCTGCGTCCCCAGCGGCTGCACGGAATTGAACAGCGCGGCCAGGTCACGCAGCACCGCCTGCCGCAGCTGCGACCGCGACATCACGCGGCGGTCTTCCGCCTCCACGCGCTCGCCAGGCTGGTCGTCGGTCAGCCGGTCCAGGAGGGACGGCTGCAGCCGGTTGCGCAGGTCGACGGCAGCCATGGCGGGTCACTGCGGCAGCAGTTCGTCCATGAACGAACTGGTCGCGCCGCTTTGCCCGCTGCTCTCCTGGCGGCGGTAGTCGACCTCCACCTTGGTGAACGCGAACTCGACCCGTTCCACGGGCGTGCCCTGATCGTCGACCTCGATGTCGATCGCGCTCACGCGGGCTCCGCCCAGGACGATGGTGAAGAAGTCGACCTGCGCGTCGCCGGCCTTGCGCATCGTCAGCTTCGCCTCCTTCACCTCGTCGTTGGTGGCCAACGCGCTCATGAGGGAGGTGCTCGCGCTGTCGATTCCCTTGAACACGGTCAGGTGCTTGTAGGTGCGGCGCGCGGTGGCCTTGCCCGAGCCTACGGCGGAACCCGCGCTCATGCCCCAGGCCCAGGCCGCGACCACGATGTCGTTCTCGTGGTCCGGCGCCGACGCCTCGCCCTTGATCTTGCCCGCGCGCTTGGTCTGCACGTGCAGGAAGATGTCGCTGCCGTCGGATGCGGGATTCGGGGTCGGCGCCATGATTCGCTCCCGGTCCTAGCGCGATCTCAGCGGCCCGGTGCGGGCCCCGGATGGGTTGTGGATGTAGTAGTCGCCGTCGAACCTGCGGTCGTCGAGCCAGCCGAAGAGAGTCTGGGGGCCGGTGTTGCCCTGCAGCCCGACGGCCGCGGTGACCGGCGCGTAGAGGGTCAGCGCCAGCTTGACGCAGAAGGCCCGGCCCGACGGGCCCTTCGCAACCTCGCAGGCATGGATGCTCACCCCGTCGAAGTACGGCTTCAATGGCGCCAGCTTGCCCAGATTCCAGGCGGCCACGCCCTCCTTGCACAGTTGCAGATAGCCGGCCGCGCCGTGGCAGTAGATCATCAGGTCGCGGGCCCCGCCTTCGTTCTCGTCGCCCCACCTGATGCTGTCCGACACCAGCTCCGACAGCGGAATCCGCGGACCCGTCAGCATCACCGTCGTGTCCCACGGCGCCATGTCGTCAGCCGCCAGGCGACTGTCCTTCCAGGTCAGCGTGGCCATGGTGCGCGCGCGTCAGCGAGTTTCGGTGGTGGCCGTGTTCCACCCGAACTTGACCTCGCCGCCAAGTGCACCCTTGTCATCCTGCGGCTTGTAGGCGAACTCGACGTCCTTGTAAGAGCAGCTGACCTGCTCGACCACGTCGCCGCCCTGCGACCCGCCCGGCTGAACGCTGGTGATGTAGACCTCCTTCATGGTGATCACCAGGAAGTCCTTCTGGCCTTCACCGGCCTTGCGCCCGGTCAGCTTCATGGTGGCAAAGTGCTTGCCGCCCACGCAGTGCTTGGCGAGCACCGGCGAAGCCTTGTCGTACATGTGGGTGAAATGGAAATCCTGCGGGCTCGCCTTGCCCTTGCCGGACCCGCCGCCGGCGCCCGCGCCCGCAGCCTGCTGCACGCCCCAGGTCCACGACAGCACTTCGATCTCGCCCTTGTGGTCCTTGTGGGTGGATTCGCCGTCGACTCCTTCGAACTTGATATGGCAATCGATTGACATGTTTCACTCTCCTTGAATGGGACAAGAACTGCGCGCTGCTTCATCTGCGAATGCAGCCTGCATACCAACCGCAGCGACACCGTCGGCCCTGCATCGCTGCCCATGCATTCGTTCACTCTCCGGACCCGGAACGCGCGCCCGCAAGGGCCGGCGCGCGCCGGGCAACATCGGGATCAGGCGGCCTTGGCGGACGGCAGCTTCGACACCAGGCGCAGCGACACGGTCAGCCCCTCCAGCTGGTAGTGCGGCCGCAGGAAGAACTTGGAGGTGTAGTAGCCGGGATTGCCCGGGACTTCCTCGACCACCACTTCGGCGGCGGCCAGCGGCTTCTGCGCCTTGGTGGTCTGCGAGGAATTCGCCGGGTCGCCATCGACGTAGTTCATGATCCAGTGGTTCAGGAACTTGGCCATGTCCTCGCGCTCGCGGAAGGAGCCGACCTTGTCGCGCACGATGCACTTCAGGTAGTGCGCGAAGCGGCAGCAGGCGAACAGGTAGGGCAGCCGCGCCGCCAGGTTGGCGTTGGCGGTGGCGTCGGGGTCGTCGTATTCGAACGGCTTCTGCAGCGACTGCGCGCCGATGAAGGCGGCGAAGTCGGAGTTCTTGCGATGCACCAGCGGCATGAAGCCGTTCTTGGCGAGTTCGGCCTCGCGCCGGTCGCTGATGGCGATCTCGGTCGGGCACTTCATGGCGACGCCGCCCTCGTCCGTGGGGAAGGTATGCGTCGGCAGGCCTTCGACGGCGCCCCCGGATTCGACACCCCGGATGCAGGAGCACCAGCCGTACATCTTGAATGCGTTGTTGATGTTGACCGCCATGGCGTAGGCCGAGTTTGCCCAGGTGTAGGCACCGTGCTCGCCGCCCGCGGTCTCTTCCTCGAAGTTGAACTCCTCCACCGGATTGGTCTTGGCCCCATAGGGCAGCCTGGCCAGGAAGCGGGGCATCGCCAGTCCGACGTAGCGCGCGTCTTCGGAGGTGCGCAGCGACCGCCAGGCGGCGTATTCGGGCGTGGTGAAGATCTTGGTCAGGTCGCGCGGATTGGCCAGTTCCTGCCACGACCCCATCTGCATCAGCGCGGGGCTCGCGGCGGCGATGAAGGGGGTGTGGGCGGCGGCCGACACCTTGCTCATCTCACCCAGCAGTTCGACGTCCGGCGGGCTGTGGTCGAAGTAGTAGTCCCCCACGATGCTGCCGAAGGGTTCGCCGCCGAACTGGCCGTACTCCTCCTCGTACACCTTCTTGAACAGCGGGCTCTGGTCCCAGGCCGTTCCCTTGTAGCGCTTGAGCGTCTTGCCCAGGTCCAGCTTGGAGATGTTGAAGACGCGGATCTTCAGCATCTCGTCGGTCTCGGTGTTGTTCACCAGGTAGTGCAGGCCGCGCCACGCGCTCTCGACCTGCTGGAAGTCCGCGTGGTGCAGGATGGCATTCACCTGGGTGGACAGGCGCTTGTCGAGCTCCGCGATCATGGCCTCGATCGACATCATCACGTCGCTGCCGATCAGGGTGGTGTTCACCAGCGCCTGCTGCGCCAGCGTGAGCACCGCCTGTTCGACCGCCGTCTTCGCATCGTCGGACTTGGGCTTGAACTCCTTGTTCAGCAAGGAGGCGAACTCACCGCCCTGGAACTCGATGCCTTCCAGCGCGGAAGCGGGATTGAGTGTGGTTTCGGCCATGGTGTTCGTCTCCATCAGGCGTGATCGGCAGGGCCTTCGAGGGCCGGTTTGCGGGCCTCGGCCAGCGACTTCAGCAGCGCGGGGTCGGTGATCACCTTGGCGATCAGTTCCTCGGCGCCGGTCTTGCCGTCCATGTAGGTCACCAGGTTGGCGAGCTGCTGCCGCGCCTCCAGCAGCTGCCGCAGGCCCTCGACCTTGCGCGCCACGGCGGCCGGGGAGAAGTCGTCCATGCTCTCGAAGGTGATGTCCACCGCCATGTTGCCCTCGCCGCTCAGCGTGTTGGGCACCTGGAAGGCCACCCGCGGCTTCATCGACTTCATGCGGGCGTCGAAGTTGTCGACGTCGATGTCCAGGAACTTGCGCTCGGCCACCGGCGGCAGCGGCTCGCTGGGCTTGCCCGACAGGTCCGAGAGCACGCCCATGATGAAGGGCAGCTGCACCTTCTTCTCGGCGCCATAGAGCTCGACGTCGTATTCGATCTGCACCCGGGGTGCGCGGTTGCGGGCAATGAACTTCTGGCTGCTGGTTGCCATGGTGGAGGCTCCTTCCGAGTAGGCGGCTTGCGTATCAGGAGTGGGGGGTGCCGGCGAGCTTCTCGACCTGGTCGACGCCATCGGGGATGAGGTCGCGCACGATGTCGATGAAGTTCTTGCTCATCAGCCGCTGCGACCTGCGAATCAGCAGCGGGGCGGGATTGCTCGGTTCGTTGCGTTCGATCCATTCGCAGGCGCGCTCCAGCGCGCGGATCACGTCCTCGCGCGAAGCGATCGCGATGCCGGACGTCGCCGGGGCCGCCTCCCGGGCGGGCGCCTGCGCGCCGGGCGTGGCGGGCGCGACGGCGGTGCCC
>NZ_JBFUKP010000034.1:0-24276 GCF_056400765.1 Ramlibacter sp. P4_H7 | reverse complement strand
GCGGCGGCCCCGGCGACAGCGCCTGCCGCCGCGGCCGCCGCACCGGCCGCGCCCCGGCCCGCCGGGTCCTATTCCGGCGGCGTCGACCTGGAATGCGACATGCTGGTGCTCGGCGCCGGACCGGGCGGCTACTCCGGCGCGTTCCGCGCGGCCGACATCGGCATGAAGACGGTGATCGTCGAGCGCTACGCAACGCTGGGTGGTGTCTGCCTGAACGTCGGCTGCATTCCCTCGAAGGCGCTGCTGCACGTCGCGGCCGTGATGGACGAAGTGAGCCACATGGACGCGCTGGGCATCTCGTTCGGCAAGCCCAAGGTGGACCGCGCGAAGCTGAAGGCGCACAAGGACAAGGTGGTGGGCAAGCTCACCGGCGGCCTCGCCGCGATGGCGAAGATGCGCAAGGTGACGGTCGTGCGCGGCATCGGCACCTTCCTCGATCCCTACCACCTGGAGGTGCAGGAAACCACCGGCACCGGCGCCGAGGTGACGGGCAAGAAGCAGGTGATCCGCTTCAAGAACGCGATCATCGCCGCCGGCTCGCAGGCGGTACAGCTGCCCTTCATGCCCAAGGACCCGCGCGTCGTGGACTCCACCGGCGCGCTGGATCTGGCTACTGCGCCGAAGCGCATGCTGATCCTCGGCGGCGGCATCATCGGCCTGGAGATGGGCACCGTGTATTCCACGCTGGGCGCGCGGCTGGACGTGGTGGAGATGCTCGACGGCCTGATGCAGGGGGCCGATCGCGACCTGGTGCGGGTGTGGCAGAAGATGAACACGCCCCGCTTCGACAACATCATGCTGAAGACCAAGACCGTCGGCGCGGAAGCGACCAAGGACGGCATCCTGGTGCGCTTCGAGGGCGAGCAGGCTCCCAAGGAGCCGCAGGTGTACGACCTGGTGCTGCAGGCCGTCGGCCGCAGCCCCAACGGCAAGAAAATCGGCGCCGAGAAGGCGGGCGTGAACGTGTCCGACCGCGGGTTCATCCCGGTCGACATCCAGATGCGCACCAACGTGCCGCACATCTTCGCCATCGGCGACATCGTGGGCCAGCCCATGCTCGCGCACAAGGCCGTGCACGAGGCGCACGTCGCTGCCGAAGCGGCGGCGGGCGAGAAGAGCGCCTTCAACGCGCGCGTGATCCCCAGCGTGGCCTACACCGATCCGGAAGTCGCGTGGGTCGGCCTCACTGAGGACCAGGCCAAGGCCGAAGGCATCGCGATCAAGAAGGGCCACTTCCCCTGGACAGCGTCCGGACGCGCGATCGCCAACACGCGTGACGAAGGCTTCACCAAGCTGCTGTTCGACGCCAGCACGCACCGCATCGTCGGCGGCGGCATCGTGGGCACGCATGCCGGCGACATGATCGGCGAGGTGGCGCTGGCCATCGAAATGGGCGCCGACGAGATCGACATCGGCAAGACGATCCATCCGCACCCGACGCTGGGCGAAAGCATCGGCATGGCTGCGGAGATCGCCCACGGGACCTGCACCGACGTTCCGCCGCCGCGGAAATAAGCTCAGCGGCAGCGCGGGGGCAGCAGGCCGGACGGCACGCTCGTGCGGTTCTCGCCCTGCGCCTCCATCTTGTCCGGTGGTGCCGCGCGGCCGCACAGCCAGGTGAGCGGAACCACCCGCGCATCCGGCACGCCCGCGGGGCGCAGCGTGAGCTGCTGGCCATGCAGGCTGCGATGCGCGCGGTTGCCGAAGGCGATGTGGATCGCGCCCTGGTCCAGCGTGACCGAGCGCACCCACTGGTTCACGATCTTCTCCGGAGGGGGCAGGCCGGCCGCGGCATTGTCGGCAGGCGGCGCCGCCGCCGTGCGCCACGCCAATTCGACGGCGGGCTTGGCCAGGTCGGCCAGCGGCAGGGCTTCCGCCACCTGTTCGCGCACGACGCGGTCGATGGCGCTCGGCAGCGCGATCAGCGCCAGGATCGCCAGCACCGACAGCGTCACCATCAGTTCCAGCAAGGTGAAGGCGCGCGTCCTGCGTCCGCTGCGCATGCGCGGATCATGGGAGCGCCCGGCGCCGGAGCGCCCGGGGGGCCGGCGCGAACCGGAGGACGCGATGTCGGTGGAGATCAGTCGGCGGCGGGGGCTAGCACGGCCGGCACGGGCACGCGGCGGGCACCGTCGAAGCGGGCGGCCCAGTAAGGCACCGCCATGTCTTCCACCCGCACCTGCGCACCGGGCTTGGGGGAATGGATGAACTTGTTGTCGCCGACGTAGATGCCCACGTGGCTGAAGGTGCGCCGCAACGTGTTGAAGAACACCAGGTCGCCCGGCTGCAGGTCCTGCTTGTCGATCTTCTGGGTTGCCGCCGCCTGCTCGTTGGCGCGCCGCGGCAGGATGAAGCCGACCGTCTGTTCGTACATCGCCTTGACGAATCCGCTGCAATCGAAGCCGGTTTCCGCCGAATTGCCGCCGCGCCGGTACGGCACGCCGAGGGAGCCCATGGCCGTGAGCACGAGGTCCGAGGCCTTGGTCGCGAACCGGGTGGCCCCGACGCCCATTTGCACGCGGACCTCTTCGATCCGGTCGACGAGGCGCTTTTCCGTCATGTAGCGGCCGACGTCCTCTTCCGCCGAAACGGGAGGGCCGGCGTGGACGCCAGTGACGGCGACCAGGGCAATGAGGCTGAGCCAGCGGTGCATTGGGGTGGAGGTTAGCCTCCCGCCGAGCTGGGCGTCAAGCAAACGATCGTTCCAAGTGATTGATTTGTTTCGGGAATCGAGAAGTGGCGGGTGCGGCGTGGCTGATGAACAATGGGCCACCATGCGTGCCAACTTGCGGAGCCCGTCCTCTCGCCGGCCCTGGGGCCGGCTGGCAACTTCGTGCATCGCGGGGATTGTCGCAGGGTGGCTGGCCCAGGCGGTGATGGCCCAGGCAGGCCGCCCCGAGACGGTCGCCAGCGGGCTGGACCATCCTTGGGCCGTGGCCTTCCTTCCGCAGGGGCGCTTCCTGGTGACCGAACGGCCGGGGCGCATGCGCATCGTGGGTGCGCAAGGCGCGCTCGGCGCGCCGCTGGCGGGCGTGCCGGAAGTCGTGGCGCGCGGACAAGGCGGCCTGCACGACGTGGTCACTGATTCGGACTTCGCCAACAACCGGACGATTTACTTCTGTTACGCCGAGCCGGGTACCGGCGGCAACGGCACGGCGCTGGCCCGTGCGCGGCTGTCCGCCGACGAGCGCCGGCTCGACGATGTGCGCGTGATCTTCAGCCAGAAGCCCAAGGTGGCCAGCACCGCCCACTTCGGCTGCCGCATCGTCGAGGCACGCGACGGCACGCTGTTCCTCACGCTGGGCGAACGCTTCGTCCGCAAGGAGGACGCGCAGACGCTGGACAACCACCTGGGCAAGATCGTGCGCGTGCAGAAGGACGGCGGCGTGCCCAGGGACAACCCGTTCGTGGGGCGTCCCGGCGCCTTGCCGGAAATCTGGAGCTTCGGCCACCGCAACGGGCAGGGCGCCACGCTCGCCCCGGACGGCACGTTCTGGATGCACGAACACGGCCCCCAGGGAGGCGACGAGATCAACCTGCCGCAACCGGGCCGCAACTACGGCTGGCCGGTGATCACGTATGGCGAGAACTACGGCGGCGGCAAGATCGGCGAAGGCCTCACGCAGAAGGCCGGCATGGAACAGCCGCTGCATTACTGGGTCCCGTCGATCGCGCCGTCCGGCATGGCCTTCCTGACCAGCGACCGCTATGGGCCGGACTGGAAGGGAAGCCTGTTCGTCGGCTCGCTGAAGTTCAGCTATCTGGCTCGCTTGCCGGTCGTCGACGGAAAGGTGGGCCGCGAGGAGAGGCTGCTGTCGGGAGTGGGCCGCGTGCGCGACGTGCGCCAGGGGCCGGACGGTTTTCTCTACCTGCTCACCGACGAAAGCAGCGGCAAGCTGGTGCGCGTGGCGCGCTAGGCTTTCACCAGGCCCTTGCGCACCGCGTAGCGCGTGAGGCTGGCGATGTCGTTCAGGCGCAGCCGCTCCATGATGCGCGCGCGGTGCACGTCCACCGTCTTCGGGCTGAGGCCCAGTTCGAACGCGATCTCCTTGGCCGATTTGCCCTGGGCAATCAAGGTGAGGATCTCCACCTGCCGGGTGGTCAGCTCGTCGTCCACGGTGGGTTCCGACGGCTGCAGCAGGCGCTGGGCCACCGCGGCGCTGAAGTAGCTGCCGGTGGCCATCACGCTGCGCAGCGCCTGCTCCAGTTCGAAGGGCGGGGCATCCTTCATCAGGTAGCCGCAGGCGCCGTTGGAGACGGCGCGCTTGACGAAGTCCACGGTGTCGTACATCGACAGCACGATCACCTTCACGGAGGGGAACCGATGGTGGATCTCGGAGATTGCCGTGATGCCATCCATGCCGGGCATGGAGATGTCGGTCATCACCACGTCGGGCTTGACCGACTCCAGTATCTGCAGCAGCTCGAGGCCGTTGCGCGCCTCGGCGATCACGCGCACGCCATCGACGGTGGACAGCAGGGCCTTGATGCCGGAACGCACGAGGTCGTGGTCGTCGGCCAGGACGACCTGGATGGGTGGGGGGGCGTTGTGGTTCTTCGGAATCATGGTGCTCTCTTCTCTTTGTCACAGCACGGCGCGGATCGCCACGCCGCCGCCGTCCCGGGTGCGGATGTGCAGCCGTCCGCCGGCCAGCTCCGTCCGCTCGATCATGCCGTACAGGCCGATGTTTCTTTCACTCTGGCGGCCGTTGAGGACCGCCGCCTTGTCGAAGCCGATGCCGTCGTCCAGCATCAGCACGCTGATCCGGCCGCCTGGCAGGAAGCGCAGCCGCACGCGGACATGCTCGGCGTTGGCGTGACGCACGGTGTTGGTCAACGCCTCCTGCACCAGCCGCACCGCCACCGCCGCGTTCTCCTCCAGGGTCTTCGGTTCCTCGCCGCGCGTGGTCAGATCGCAGCGCAGGCCCGCGGGCTCCGCGATGCGCTGCATCGCCGACTGCACCGCGGGCACGAGGCCCAGCAGGTCCAGCTGCGCGGGCCGCAGCGAGAAGGACAGGGTCTTGAGCTGCTGCAGCGCGCCGTTCGCCAGCTCCGCCGCGGTGGTGCTGTGCTTGTGGGAGATTTGCGGCTCCTGCGCTCGCTCCGCGGCGTGCAGGTGGATCACGACCGCCGTGAGTGTCTGGCCCAGCTGGTCATGCAGCTCGCGCGAGATGTGGGAACGCTCGCGCTCCTGCGCCAGCACGAAGCGGGCCGACAGCTCCTTCAGGCGCGCGTAGGCCGCCTGCAGTTCCGCGTCCAGCCGCTCTTTCTCCTGCGCGCGGCGCCGCTCCTCGAGCACCCGGCCGATGATCTGGGGCAGGGTGCCCAGCTTGTCCTTGGTCAGGTAGTCCTTGGCGCCACAGCGCAGCACGTGCACCGCCGCTTCTTCGCCGATCGCGCGCGTGAGCACGATCAGGGGCACGCTGCTGCGCCGGGTGACCAGGATCTGCAGCGCCGCGTAGGGCGAAAAGCGGGGAAGGTTGAAGTCACAGAGGATCACGTCCCATTCGCCCTCGAGGGCGGCCACGAAGCTGGCGGCGTTGTCCACCCGGTGCAGCTCGTAGCGGCGGCTGGGATCCGCCCGTTCCAGGGCGATGCCCATCAGTTCCACGTCGTCGGGGTTGTCCTCGACGCACAGCAGCCGGATGGTTCGGAAGTCGGGGACTGCGCGGCTGGACATGGGCGCGGGGAAGTGTACCGTCGGGCTTTGGCCCTCCCGGTTAGGCAAGTTCCCTACCGGCCACGCGCCAGTTGCGCCACGAGGTAGTCCACGACGCGCTCGAAGGGATCGAAACCGAAGGCCTCGCCGATCGCCGGGCGCAGGTTGGAATTGGCATTGACGTCGTAGAAGACGCGACGTCCGTCGGTGGTCTCGAGGTATTCGATGCCGCCGACGTCCAGCTTCGCCGCCTGCACGATCCGCTTGGCCGTGGCCACGGCGGCGTCCGGCACCTCCGGGTAGGGGTAGAACTCCACCGGCGGGGCGTCTACCGGCTGCTGGGCCGGGATCTCGCAGACGCCGTCGCCGTCCTCCGGGTTGCAGACCGGGGAGGGGCACAGGTTGAAGCGCCCGTGGGTCTTCACCCGCATCGCGTACAGCAGCTCGCCGCCCAGGAACTCCAGCCGCACGATGCCCTGGTCGGGGTCGTGCGGCAGGTATTCCTGCAGCAGGAACAGGTTGTCGGGCAGCCAGTTCGACGGGTCGCGGCGGAAGATGTCCTCCACCTCCTCGATTGACTCCACCACCTGGATGCGGGCGCCGCTGCCGCCCTGGTCCGGCTTCAGCACGGCAGGCCAGCGCAGGCTGCCGGCGTGCGCGCGCAGGGCCGATGCGTCGTTGAAGGTGATCGAGTGCGGCGTGGCGATGCCCAGGATGTGCAGCAGCGCCGCCTGCACGCTCTTGCTCAGCTCCAGCGCGAAAACGTCGGCGCCGTTGAGCACCCGCGCACCCAGCGCTTCCAGGGTGCGCATGTAGGCCAGGGCGAGCGGGACCGCGCGGGTGTTGCCGCGCAGGTAGGCGCTGGGGCTGGCCTGGTTGAAGTAGAGGCGGGCGCGGGGCGCGTCGGTGTTGCTGAAGGCGGCACGGGTGACGTCGAAAGGCTCGAAGGCGACGCCGCGCTTGCGCAGGGCGGCGAACAGCGGCTTCTGCCATTCGGGGTGTTCGTGCAGGACGATGAGATCGGGGGACGAGGAGGTCATTTCGGCGCCATGCTAGCGGCAAGGAATAATCCCGGGTGAAGGAATGCCTATGCTGCTTGACGTCGAAGAATCCCAACTCGTGCTGGTCGACTACCAGCAACGCCTGATGCCCTCGATCCACGAGGCCGAGCGCGTGGTCGGCAACGCCGTGCGGCTCGCCCGCATCGCCCAGCTGCTGGAGGTGCCGGTGTGGTGCACGGAGGAAAATCCGGAAGGCCTGGGCGGCACGGTAGAGGCGCTCCAGCCGCTGGTCGCCGGCCGGGTGCTGTCGAAGATGGCCTTCGACGGCACCAGCGTGCTCCTGCCGCGGCTGAAGCCGGCGCCCAGGCCGCAGGGCGGAAATGCCCGCAGCCTGCCCAAGCACCTGCAGAAGGCGGCACCCCCGGCTCCCGCGGCCCGCGAGTGCATCGTGCTCGCCGGCTGCGAAGCGCATGTGTGCCTCATGCAGACGGCGCTGGGCCTGCTGGAGCAGGAGCTCGAGGTGTGGGTCGTGACCGACGCCTGCAGTTCGCGCACCGACCGCAACCGCGACGCCGCGTTCGACCGGCTGGCGGCGGCCGGCGCGGAACTCGTGACCACCGAGATGGTCGCCTTCGAGTGGCTGCGCGACGCGGGCCATCCCCGCTTCAAGGACGTGTTGACGATCGTCAAGTAGGCCGTTCGTCCGCGTCAGCCTGTGGCAAGCCGCATGGCCACAATGGGCGGCGGACAAGAACAGGAGACAAGCATGGGCTACGCGGATTTCTACCGGCGTTCGATCGACGATCGCGATGCGTTCTGGGCCGAACAGGCCAAGCTGATCGACTGGCAGACACCGCCCGCGCAGATCTGCGACACCAGCAAGCCCCCGTTCTACCGTTGGTTCGCCGGCGGCAAGACCAACCTGTGCCACAACGCGGTGGACCGGCATCTCGCCACCCGGGCGGACCAGGCCGCCCTGATCTTCGTTTCCACCGAGACCAACGAGGAACGCGTCTACACCTTCCGCGAGCTGCACCACGAAGTGCAGCGCATGGCGGCGGTGCTGCAGTCGCTGGGCGTGGGCCGGGGCGACCGTGTCCTGATCTACATGCCCATGATCGCGGAAGCCGCCTTCGCGATGCTGGCCTGCGCGCGCATCGGCGCGATCCACGCCGTGGTCTTCGGCGGCTTCGCCTCGCACTCCCTGGCGTCGCGCATCGAGGACGCCTCGCCCAAGGTCGTGATCAGTGCGGACGCCGGCTCCCGCAGCGGCAAGGTCGTGCCCTACAAGCCGCTGCTGGACGAAGGCATCAAGCTGTCCAGCCACAAGCCCGCCGCCGTGCTGCTGGTGGACCGCAAGCTGGCGCCCATGGACAAGGTGGCCGGCCGCGACCACGACTGGGCGACGCTGGCCGACCGGCACCAGCGCACGGAAGTGCCGTGCACCTGGCTGGATGCCACCGACATCAGCTACACCCTGTACACCAGCGGCACGACGGGCAAGCCCAAGGGCGTGCAGCGCGACGTGGGCGGCTACGCCGTGGCCCTGGCCGCCAGCATGAAGCACATCTTCCTGGGGCAGCCTGGCGAGACCTACTTTTCCACCAGCGACATCGGCTGGGTGGTGGGCCACAGCTACATCGTGTACGGCCCGTTGATTGCCGGCATGGCGACCATCATGTACGAGGGCCTGCCGATCCGCCCCGATGCCGGGATCTGGTGGAGCCTGGTCGAGAAGTACAAGGTGACCTCGATGTTCAGCGCCCCCACCGCGGTGCGCGTGCTGAAGAAGCAGGATCCCGCCTTCCTGAAGAAGTACGACCTGTCCAGCCTGCGCGCCCTGTTCCTGGCGGGCGAGCCGCTCGACGAGCCCACCGCCCGCTGGATCAGCGACGGCCTCGGCGTTCCCATCATCGACAACTACTGGCAGACGGAAAGCGGCTGGCCCATCCTGACCATCGCCAATGGCGTGGAAAAGAAGGCCAGCAAGTTCGGCAGCCCGGGCGTGCCCATGTACGGCTACGACGTGCGCCTGGTGCACGAGTCGACCGGCGAGGAATTGACCGGCCCCGACCAGAAGGGCGTGGTCGTGATCAAGGGCCCGACGCCGCCGGGCTTCATGCAGACGGTGTGGAAGGACGACGAGCGCTTCGTCAAGACCTACTGGTCCAGCATTCCGGGCCAGCAGGTCTACAGCACCTTCGACTGGGGCATCCGCGACAAGGACGGCTACTTCTACATCCTGGGCCGCACCGACGACGTCATCAACGTGGCCGGCCACCGCCTCGGCACCCGCGAGATCGAGGAGAGCATCTCCAGCCACCCCAACATCGCCGAAGTGGCGGTGGTGGGCGTGGCCGACCAGCTCAAGGGGCAAGTGGCCATGGCCTTCGCCGTGGTCAAGGACACCTCCAGGCTGGTCGACGATGCGTCGCGCCTCAAGCTCGAGGGCGAGGTGATGAAGGTCGTCGACGAGCAACTGGGCGCCGTGGCGCGGCCCGCGCGCGTGCGCTTCGTGACGGTGCTGCCCAAGACGCGCAGCGGCAAGCTGCTGCGGCGGGCCATCCAGGCGGTCTGCGAGGGCCGCGACCCCGGCGACCTCACCACGATCGAGGATCCCACCGCCTTGCAGCAGATCAAGGAACTGGTGTCGGCAAAGTGATCCGGGCACCGGGGATGGGAGCGACCCCATCCTTGGTGTTAACCCGCATTCGGTGGCACAATCCCCACCGCAACCAAGGGCCCTTCCCCCACAGTCGCATCCGCCAACCGGTAAAGCCGTGACGCGGAAGGTTTCTCCAACCAGCTCCATGTCCCCTGCAGGGGGACGGAAAGTAGCGAATCGATGAGCGATCAAAGCTCGGTCTATGCGGCCTATCAGGGCAACACCTATCTCTTCGGCGGCAATGCGCCCTATGTCGAGGAGATGTACGAAAACTACCTGGCCAATCCCGGCAGCGTGCCCGACCACTGGCGCGAGTACTTCGATGCGCTGCAGAACGTGCCCGCGGTCGACGGCTCCAACGCCAAGGACGTGCCCCACCTCCCGGTGGTCAACGCCTTCGCCGAGCGCGCCAAGAAGGGCGGCACCAAGGTCATCGTCGCCGCCGGCGCGGACCTCGAGCTGGCCCGCAAGCGCACCGCCGCGCAACAGCTGATCGCGGCCTACCGCAACGTCGGCTGCCGCTGGGCCGACCTCGATCCGCTCAAGCGCACCGAGCGCGAGCACATCCCCGAACTGGACCCGGCCTTCTACGGGTTCACCGATGCCGACCAGGAAGCCGTGTTCAACACGAGCAACACCTTCTTCGGCAAGGACAGCATGTCGCTGCGCGAGCTGCTCAATGCGCTGCGCGAGACCTACTGCGGCACCATCGGCGCCGAGTACATGTACATCAGCGACCAGGGCCACAAGCGCTGGTGGCAGCAGAAGCTGGAATCGATCCGCTCCAAGCCGCAGTTCGGCACGGAGAAGAAGCGCCACATCCTCGACCGCCTGACGGCCGCCGAGGGCCTCGAGCGCTTCCTGCACACGAAGTACGTCGGCCAGAAGCGTTTCTCGCTGGAAGGCGGCGAAAGCTTCATCGCCTCCATGGACGAACTGATCCAGCAGGCCGGCGCCAAGGGCGTGCAGGAGATCGTGATCGGCATGGCGCACCGCGGCCGCCTCAACGTTCTGGTCAACACCATGGGCAAGATGCCCAAGGACCTGTTCTCCGAGTTCGACCACACCGCGCCGGAAGAACTGCCGGCCGGTGACGTCAAGTACCACCAGGGCTTCAGCTCCGACGTCACCACGTCCGGCGGCCCGGTGCACCTGTCGCTCGCCTTCAACCCCTCGCACCTGGAGATCGTCAATCCCGTGGTCGAGGGTTCCGTGCGCGCGCGCATGGACCGCCGTGCCGACTCCAAGGGCGAGCAGGTGCTGCCGGTGCTGGTGCACGGCGACGCTGCCTTCGCGGGCCAGGGCGTCGTGATGGAGACGCTGGCGCTGGCCGAGACCCGTGGCTACTACACGGGCGGCACGGTGCACATCGTGATCAACAACCAGATTGGTTTCACGACCTCCGATCCGCGCGACGCGCGTTCCACCCTCTACTGCACCGACATCGTCAAGATGATCGAGTGCCCGGTGCTGCACGTGAACGGCGACGATCCGGAAGCCGTGGTGCTCGCGACGCAGCTCGCGCTCGAGTACCGCATGGAGTTCAACAAGGACGTGGTGGTGGACATCGTCTGCTTCCGCAAGCTGGGGCACAACGAGCAGGACACGCCGGCGCTGACCCAGCCGCTGATGTACAAGAAGATCGCGGCCCACCCCGGCACGCGCCGCCTGTACGCCGACAAGCTGGCGACCCAGGGCATGGGCGACACGCTGGGCGACGACATGGTCAAGGCTTACCGCGCCGCCATGGATGCCGGCAAGCACACGGTCGATCCGGTGCTGTCGAACTTCAAGAGCAAGTACGCCGTCGACTGGGCGCCCTTCCTGGGCAAGAAGTGGACGGACGCCGCCGACACCGCCATCCCGATGGCCGAGTGGAAGCGCCTCGCCGAGCGCATCACGACGGTGCCGCAGAACTTCACCGTGCACCCGCTGGTGAAGAAGGTGCTGGAAGACCGCGCCGCCATGGGTCGGGGCGAGGTCAACGTGGACTGGGGCATGGGTGAGCACATGGCCTACGCCTCGCTGGTCGCCTCGGGCTATCCCGTGCGCCTGTCGGGCGAGGACGTGGGCCGCGGCACCTTCGTGCACCGCCACGCGGTGCTGCACGACCAGAGCCGCGAGCGCTGGGACGTCGGCAGCTACACACCGCTGCAGAACGTCGCCGACAACCAGGCGCCCTTCATCTGCATCGACTCCATCCTGTCCGAAGAGGCGGTGCTGGGCTTCGAGTACGGCTACGCTTCGAACGATCCCAACACCCTGGTGATCTGGGAAGCGCAGTTCGGCGACTTCGCCAACGGCGCCCAGGTGGTGATCGACCAGTTCATCGCCTCCGGCGAGGTGAAGTGGGGCCGGGTCAACGGCATCGCGCTGATGCTTCCCCACGGCTACGAAGGCCAGGGGCCCGAGCACAGCTCGGCGCGCCTGGAGCGCTTCATGCAACTGTCGGCGGACACGAACATGCAGGTGTGCCAGCCGACCACGGCCAGCCAGATCTTCCACCTGCTGCGCCGGCAGATGGTGCGCAATCTGCGCAAGCCTCTGGTGATCATGACGCCCAAGTCGCTGCTGCGGAACAAGGATGCGACCTCGCCGCTGTCCGAGTTCACCAAGGGCGCCTTCCAGACGGTGATCCCCGACCAGAAGGACCTGAAGGCCGACAAGGTCAAGCGCATGGTCGTCTGCTCCGGCAAGGTCTACTACGACCTGGCCAAGAAGCGCGAGGAGAAGGGCGCCGACGACGTCGCCATCCTGCGCATCGAGCAGCTCTATCCCTTCCCGCACAAGGCTTTCGCCACGGAACTGAAGAAGTACCCGAACCTCGGCGAGATCGTGTGGTGCCAGGACGAGCCGCAGAACCAGGGCGCCTGGTTCTTCATCCAGCACAACATCCACGAGAACCTGAACGAAGGCCAGAAGCTGGGTTACGCCGGCCGCCCGGCCTCCGCGTCGCCCGCCGTGGGGTATGCGCACCTGCACGCCGAACAGCAGAAGGCGTTGGTCGATGCCGCCTTCGGCAAGTTGAAGGGCTTCGTTCTTACGAAGTAGCGATATTCCCGACGCCATCGGCGCGGGAATATCTCCGCGCGGTCGACACGGACCCGGAAGGCCGGTCACCGCGCGGGTCGCAAAACATGATCTAGGAACAAAAATGGCTATCGTTGAAGTGAAAGTCCCGCAACTGTCCGAATCGGTTGCCGAAGCGACCATGCTGCAGTGGAAGAAGAAGCCCGGCGATGCCGTGGCCCTGGACGAAATCCTGATCGAGATCGAGACCGACAAGGTGGTGCTCGAAGTGCCGGCGCCCAGCGCCGGCGTGCTGGGCGAGATCGTGGTGGGCGACGGCGGCACCGTGGTGTCCGACCAGGTCATCGCGAAGATCGACACCGAGGGCAAGGCCGGCGCCGCCGCGCCCGCTGCCGCCAAGGCGGCTCCCGCGGCCGCCACCGCCGCTGCGCCGGCCCCGGCCATGGCCGCCGCCGGCGGATCCAAGTCCGACGTCGCCATGCCCGCCGCCGCCAAGATGATGGCGGACAACAGCGTTCCCGCCGGCGCCGTGCCCGGCACCGGTCGCGACGGCCGCGTGACCAAGGGTGACGTGATCACCGCGCTGGCTTCCGGCGTGATCGCCAAGGCCGCGGCCGCGCCCATGCCGGCGCCCGCCGCCGCCGCGCGCCCCGCGTTGCAGCAGGTCGCCGCACCCGTCGCCGCACCGGACCTGGGTGACCGTCCCGAGCAGCGCGTGCCGATGTCGCGCCTGCGCGCCCGCGTCGCCGAGCGCCTGCTGCAGTCGCAGTCCACCAACGCCATCCTGACCACCTTCAACGAGGTGAACATGGCGCCCGTGATGGAAATGCGCAAGAAGTTCCAGGAAAAGTTCGAAAAGGAACACGGCGTCAAGATCGGCTTCATGTCCTTCTTCGTGAAGGCGGCCGTGCACGCGCTGAAGAAGTACCCGGTGCTCAACGCCTCGGTGGACGGCAACGACATCGTCTACCACGGCTACTTCGACATCGGCATCGCGGTGGGTTCCCCGCGCGGCCTGGTGGTGCCGATCCTGCGCAACGCCGACCAGATGTCCTTCGCCGACATCGAGAAGAAGATCGCCGAATACGGCGCCAAGGCGCGCGACGGAAAGCTGGGCATCGAGGAGATGACCGGCGGCACCTTCTCCATCTCCAATGGCGGCGTGTTCGGCTCCATGCTGTCCACCCCCATCATCAACCCGCCGCAGTCCGCCATCCTGGGCGTGCATGCGACCAAGGACCGCGCGGTGGTGGAGAACGGCCAGGTCGTCGTCCGGCCGATGAACTACCTGGCGATGTCGTACGACCACCGCATCATCGACGGCCGCGAAGCCGTGCTGGGCCTGGTGGCGATGAAGGAAGCGCTGGAAGATCCGGCCCGCCTGCTGTTTGATATTTGACAGACGAAAACACGGCCCCTGACGGGGCCGTGTCCTTGTGGCGGGCTGCGCCCGGCAAACCAAAAAGAAACTCTCCCATGGCCAATAAACAATTCGACGTCGTCGTCATCGGCGGCGGCCCCGGCGGCTATATCGCGGCGATCCGCGCGGCACAGCTCGGCTTCAACACCGCCTGCATCGACGAGTGGAAGACCAGGGACGGCAAGCCCGCACCCGGCGGCACCTGCACCAACGTGGGCTGCATCCCGTCCAAGGCGCTGCTGCAGTCCTCGGAGAACTACGAGGAAGCGGGCAAGCATTTCGGCGACCACGGCATCTCGATGAAAGACCTGGCGATCGACATCGGCAAGATGGTCGCGCGCAAGGACGCCGTGGTGAAGCAGAACAACGACGGCATCCTGTACCTGTTCAAGAAGAACAAGGTCAGCTTCTTCCATGGCCGCGGCTCGTTCGTGAAGGCGGCCGACGGCGGCTACGAGATCAAGGTCGGCGAAGAGACGCTGGTCGGCAAGCACGTCATCGTCGCCACCGGGTCCAACGCGCGCGCGCTGCCCGGCGTGCCTTTCGACGAGGAGAAGGTCCTCTCGAACGACGGCGCGCTGCGCATTCCGGCCGTGCCGAAGAAGCTCGTGCTGATCGGTTCCGGCGTCATCGGCCTGGAGATGGGCTCCGTGTGGCGCCGCGTCGGCGCCGAGGTCACGGTTCTCGAAGCGCTGCCGACCTTCCTGGGCGCGGTCGACGAGCAGATCGCCAAGGAGGCGCACAAGGCCTTCACCAAGCAGGGCCTGAAGATCGAGTTGGGCGTCAAGGTCGGCGAGGTCAAGGCGAGCGGCGCGGGCCTGTCCGTCAACTACACCACCGCCAAGGGCGAGGCGCAGACCCTGCAGGCCGACAAGCTGATCGTCTCGATCGGCCGCGTGCCCAATACCAACGGCCTCAACCACGAGGCGGTGGGCCTGAAGCTGGACGAGCGCGGCGCGATCGTGGTGGACGAGAACTGCCGGACCAACCTCCCCAACGTGTGGGCGGTCGGCGACGTGGTGCGCGGCCCCATGCTGGCGCACAAGGCGGAAGAAGAGGGCGTTGCCGTGGCCGAGCGCATCGCGGGCCAGCATGGGCACGTCAACTTCAACACCATCCCCTGGGTGATCTACACCAGCCCCGAGATCGCGTGGGTCGGCCGCACCGAGCAGCAGCTCAAGGCGGACGGCGTGCAGTACAAGGCCGGGACCTTCCCCTTCATGGCCAACGGCCGCGCGCGCGCGCTGGGCGACACGACGGGCATGGTGAAGTTCCTGGCGGACGCCAAGACGGACGAGATCCTGGGCGTGCACATCGTCGGCCCCATGGCCAGCGAGCTGATCTCGGAAGCCGTGGTGGCAATGGAGTTCAAGGCCTCCAGCGAGGACATCGCGCGGATCTGCCACGCGCACCCATCGCTCTCCGAAGCGACCAAGGAAGCCGCGCTGGCCGTGGACAAGCGCACCCTCAACTTCTGAGGCGCGCCTCGAAGTGCCGTCGGTCCGCGAAGTCTACGAAGCCGAACTGGTCGCCCGAGGCTACAAGAGCGACCCCGCGCAGCTGCGCGGGGTCGACGCGCTGGAACGCTGCGCCACCGAGTGGTCGCAATACAAGGGGCAGCGTTCCAATGCCTTCAAGAAGCTGATCAACCACCCGGCGATTCCCCGGGGCGTGTACATGCACGGCGGCGTCGGCCGCGGCAAGAGCTTCCTCATGGACTGCTTCTTCCAGGCCGTGCCGGTGGTGCGCAAGACCCGCCTGCATTTCCACGAGTTCATGCGCGAGGTGCATCGCGAGCTCGCCGACCTGCAGGGCACCGTGAACCCGCTGGACGCCCTGGGCGCCCGCATTGCCAAGCGCTACCGGCTGATCTGCTTCGACGAGTTCCACGTCGCCGACATCACGGACGCGATGATCCTGCACCGCCTGCTGGACGCGCTGTTCGCCAACGGGGTGGGCTTCGTCACCACGTCCAATTTCCGGCCGGACGATCTCTATCCCAACGGGCTGCACCGGGACCGCATCCTGCCCGCCATCGCGCTGCTGAACGAGAAGCTGGAGGTGATCAGCGTCGACAACGGCACCGACTACCGCCGCCGCACGATGGAGCAGGTCAAGCTCTACCACACGCCGCTGGGGCCGGAAGCGGACGCGCAGATGAACGAGGCGTTCACGCGCCTGGCCGCCTCGCACGACGAGGACCAGCTGCTGCTGATCGAGCACCGCGAGATCCGGGCGCGGCGCAAGGCGGGAGGCGTGATCTGGTTCGACTTCCGCACGCTCTGTGGCGGGCCGCGGTCGCAGAACGACTACCTGGAGATCGCGACGCAGTTCCACACGGTGCTGCTGAGCGACGTGCCGCGCATGTCGGCGCGCAATGCGTCGGAGGCACGAAGGTTTACCTGGCTGGTGGACGTTCTTTACGATCGGCGTGTCAAACTGATCGTGTCGGCCCAGGTCCCGCCGGAGGCGTTGTACACCGAGGGGGCGCTGGCCCATGAATTTCCCCGCACCGTCTCGCGGCTCAACGAGATGCAATCGGCGGAATACCTCGCTCTCGAACACCGCACCGTCGACACCCGCCTCACATGAAGACCCTGCTGGCCTGCCTCTTCGCGCTGCTCGCTGCCTCGCCGGTGCTGGCCCAGGGAGATGCCGCGGAACGCGCGCGCATCCGCGACGAGCGCGCGGCCGCCGAGACGCGCTTCGCGGAAGAGAAGAAGGCGTGCCGCGCCCGCTTCGCCGTCACCGACTGCATCGACAAGGTCACGCGCGAGCACAACGCCCGGCTGGCCGACCTCCGGCGCCAGGACAACCTGCTGAACGATGCCGAGCGCAAGCGCCGCGCGGCGGAGCGCCAGAAGGAACTGGACGAGCGCAACTCGCCCGAAAAGCAGCAGCAGGCCGCGGACAAGCGCGCCAAGGCGCTGGCGGACCAGCAGGAACGCGACGCGCGCGCGGCCGAAAAAGCGTCCAAGCGGGCCGAGCAGGACGCGCAGCGTGCCAGCCGCACCCCGACCGAGAAGACCCCCAAGGGCGAGCCGGCGCCGCAAGGCTCGCCGCGCGATGCCAAGCCAGCGCACGGCAACGGGCCGACGGCGCAGGAAGCTGCGAAGAACCGCGCCGACTACGAGGCGCGGCAGAAGGAAGCGCAGCAGCACAAGGCCGAGATCGAGGCGCGCAACGCCAAGCGCAGCAAGCCGGCGGCCTCCGACCTTCCGCCGCCCCGCTGAGGCAGCGGCCGCCTGAATCAGGAGCCCAACGGCTCCAGCTTGACGATCACCAGCGACAGGTTGTCGCCGCCGCCGTGGCCGCGCGAGCGAGCCTTCTCGATCAGGAATTCCGTCGCTTCGCGCGGGGACAGCGAAGACAGCACGGATCCCAGTTCGTCGGCGCTGAAGTAATGCCAGACGCCATCGCTGCAGGCCAGCAGCGTATCGCCGGGGCGCAGCTGCTCGATGAAGTGCACGTCGGCCGGCGGGTCGTCCTCCGCGCCCAGGCATCCCATGAGGATGTTGGACTGCGGGTGCACGTTGGCCTCGTCCTCGGTGAGTTCGCCGCGGTCCACCAGTGTCTGCACGTAGGAGTGGTCCATCGTGCGCTTGACCAGCTTGTTGCCGTGGAAGTGGTAGATGCGCGAATCGCCTGCATGCACCCAGTGGCATTCGCCATTGGGATTGATGATGAAGGCCGCGATCGTGCTGTGCGGTTCCTGCTCGGACGATATCGCCGTGAGCTTGATGACCAGGTGCGACTCCTGCACCATCTGCCTGAGCACGGTGGGCGTGTCGTCGTGGTCCGGCGAGTAGCGGTCGAACAGCTGCTTGCAGGTCATCATCACCTGGTCCGACGCCTTGCGCCCGCCGCTGCGGCCGCCCATGCCGTCGGCCACCACGCCGAGCACGCAACCGTTGATGCGCGGATGCGAGATCAGCGCGATCTGGTCCTGCTGGTACTCGCGGTCTCCCTTGTGGATCCCGGTGGAGGCGGTGAGGCGATAGCCTTTGCTGGTGCTGCTCATGGGAGGGAAATGATGCGCTGGCGCGCGGTCGGTCGATTATTGCCTGCCAAAGACGTATTATCGATTGATCCCTCCAGCGGCGCCCCGCTTTTTACCTTGGACTCCAACCTGCATTCCCCCGAACGGCGCCTGATCGAGCTGCGCATGGAGCACGCCGACCTCGACGCCATGATCGACCGCACGGCGGAGGAACAGCCCGTGGACGAACTCATGATGCGCCGCCTCAAGAAGCGCCGGCTGGCGCTGCGCGACCAGATCGCGCGGCTTGAACTCGTGCTCGATCCCAAAGAACCCGCGTAATGATGGAATCGGCGGCTGCGTCGCCTGGGCGCGACGACGGGCACCCCGTGGACGCGCTGCGCGCGTGGGCGGGCGAGCCCACGCAGGACCTCGAGCAGCTTGCGCGCGAGGCGTTCGTTCCGGGCGGGGTGCTCGCACGGGCGGCGGAGGCGTTCCTGCCGCGCGCGGGGCAGACCGAGATGGCGGCGGCGGTGGCGCGCACCATCGCGCGCGGCGGTGCCCTCGTCGTCGAGGCCGGCACCGGCGTCGGCAAGACCTTTTCCTACCTGGTGCCGGCGCTGCTCAGTGGCGAACGCGTGCTGCTCTCCACCGCGACCAAGACGCTGCAGGACCAGCTGTTCGGCCGCGACCTGCCGCGGCTGGCCGAGGCGCTGGGGCTGCCGGTGCGCATGGCGCTGCTGAAGGGTCGCGCCAGTTACCTGTGCACGCACCGCCTGGACCTCGCCCGGCACGACGCAAGCCTGCCCGATCGCTCGGCGCTGCGCACGCTCGCCAAGATCGAGGAATGGGCGCAGTCCACGCGCACCGGCGACCTCGCCGAGATGCCGGGCCTGGATGAGCGCTCGCCCGTCCTGCCGCTCGTGACGTCCACGCGCGAGAACTGCCTGGGCTCGCAGTGTCCCAAGTTCCGCAACTGCCACGTGAACAACGCGCGCCGCGAAGCGCTGGCCGCGGACGTGGTCGTGATCAACCACCACCTGTTCTTCGCCGATCTCGCGGTGCGCGAATCCGGGATGGCCGAACTGCTGCCCACCGTGCGCGTCGTGGTGTTCGACGAGGCGCACCAGCTCAACGAAACCGGCGTGCAGTTCCTCGGCCGCCAGGTGGGCACGGGCCAGGTGCTGGACTTCACCCGCGACATGCTGGGCGCGGGCCTGCAGCTCGCGCGGGGGCTGGTCGACTGGCAACAGCTGGCCTCGGCCACGGAACGCGCAGCACGCGACCTGCGGCTGGTGGTCGGGCGCGGGGCGCCCGGCGCCCGCCTGCGCTGGGCCGGCGCTGCGCCCGAAGGCGTGCCCGAGTCCGGCTGGCGCGAAGGGCTCGCCGCGCTGGGGGAAGCATTGCGCCAGGCAGCCGACGGCATCGCCACCGTCAGCGAGATCGCGCCGGACTTCGCGCGGCTGCACGAGCGCGCCGAACTGCTCGCGCAGCGGGTGAACGCATTCGACGCGCCGGCGCAGGAGGGCTGCGTGCGCTGGCTCGATGTCGGTACGCACCTGCGCCTGGTGGAGTCGCCGCTGGACATCGCCGAGGCCGTGCAGCAGAAGCTGCTGAAGACGGGGCAGGAAGAGGGCGACGAGACCGCGCGCCGCGCCTGGATCTTCACGTCGGCCACGCTGGGCGACGACGCGCGCCTGTCCTGGTTCACCGAACCCTGCGGCCTGGCCAGCGCGGAGGTGCTGCGCGTCGCCAGTCCCTTCGACTATCCGTCGCAGGCCGCGGTCTACGTTCCGCGGGACCTGCCGAGGCCGAACGATCCCGCGCACAGCGCCGCGGTGGCCCGGTTGGCCGAGCGCGCGGCGCGGCGGATCGGCGGCCGCACCATGGTGCTCACGACCACGCTGCGCGCGCTGCGGGCGATCGGCGAACAGCTGCAGGCCCGCTTCCAGGGCACGGGCGAGCTGGAAGTGCTGGTGCAGGGCCAGTGGCCCAAGCGGCGCCTGATCGAGCGCTTCCGCGAAGGGGCCGGCCACGGGCGCCCGGGTTGCATCCTGGTGGCGTCGGCCTCGTTCTGGGAAGGCGTGGACGTGCCCGGCGAGGCGCTGCAGCTCGTGGTGATCGACAAGCTGCCTTTCCCGCCCCCCGGCGACCCGCTGGTCGAAGCGCGCGGGCAGCGGCTGGAGGCCCAGGGGCGCAGTCCGTTCAACGAGTATTTCGTGCCGGAGGCCGCCGTGGCCCTGAAGCAGGGCGCCGGACGCCTGATCCGGCGCGAGTCGGACCAGGGCCTGCTGGTCGTGTGCGACACGCGGCTGGTGCAGATGGGCTATGGGCGCCGGCTGCTGGCGGCGCTGCCGCCGATGCGCCGGCTGGACGGCGAGCCGGCCTTCGAAGAGGCGCTGGATCGCCTGGCTTCCGCCTAGGCGATCACCAGAACTTGTACCAGGGCGAGGACTGCTTCGAGGGCCCGCCCAGGTACTCGCTTTGCGGATAGTTCTTTTCCAGAACGCGGCGCGTGTCGTCGCGCAGCTGGGCCATCCCGAGGGCCTCGTACGAGTGCATCAGGATGGACAGCGCTTCTTCCAGGGCGGGGACGTCCCGGTAGTCGTTCAGCGCCGCCTGCGCGCGATTGATCGCCGCCACGTAAGCGCCGCGCTGGTAGTAGTAGCGCGCGACGTGCACCTCGTACTGCGCCAGCGAGTTGACGATGTACGTCATGCGCGCGCGCGCATCGGGCGTGTAGCGGGAATCGGGGAAGCGCGTCACCAGATCGCGGAAGGACTCGAACGATTCCTTGGCGGCCTTCTGGTCCCGTTCGGACAGGTCCTGCCGGATCATCCAGGAGAACAGGCCCAGGTTGTCGTTGAAGTTGACGATGCCCTTGAGGTACAGCGCGTAGTCGAGGGCGGGGCTGGACGGGTGCAGCTTGATGAAGCGGTCCAGCGTGGCGAGCGCCTGGGCCTGGTCGCCGGCCTTGTAGTGGGCATAGGCGCGATCCAGCTGGGCCTGCTGAGCCAGGGGCGTGCCGGCCGCGCGGCCTTCCAGTTTCTCGAGCAGCGGGATGGCCTTGTCGTAGCCCCCGCTGTTCATTTCGTCCTTGGCCTCGGCGTAGATCTTGTTCGGGCTCCAGGTCGCGGTCTTGTCGTCTTCCTTCAGGCTGGAGCAGCCCGCCAGCACGAGGGCTGCGAGCGCGACGACGGGGACCACGGATAATTTGCCTCGAACCTGCATGCAACTCTCTCGACGGAAGGGCGACCCATTATATCGACCGACCCCCTGCAGCCCGCGACGGAAGACCTCTCCGAGGAACCCGGTGCCGAGGCGGAGACACGTCCCTTCGTGATCGAGGCGGCGCTGCACGGCGAGCGGCTCGACCGTGCGCTGGCGCAGCTGGTGCCCGAGCTTTCGCGCAGCTACCTGCAGCAGCTGATCGCCGACGGCGCCGTGCGCCTGCGCGGCGTCCCGCTCACCAAGGCCTCGCACCGCGTGCGCGCCGGGGAGGCCGGCGAGGTCGAATTGCGCCCGACGCCGCAGAGCCAGGCGTTCGTGGCGCAGGACCTGCCGCTCACCGTCGTGTACGAAGACGAGCACCTGCTGGTGGTCGACAAGCCCGCCGGCCTCGTGGTGCATCCGGCGCCGGGCAACTGGAGCGGCACCTTGCTCAATGCGCTGCTCGCGCGTGATGCGGGAGCCCGCATGCTGCCGCGTGCCGGCATCGTGCACCGCCTGGACAAGGACACCAGCGGGCTCATGGTGGTGGCGCGCACGCGCGCCACGATGGACCGGCTGGTGGCGATGATCGCCGCGCGCGACGTGTCGCGGCAGTACCTGGCGCTCGCGCACCGGCGCTGGGAAGGAGGGGCGCAGCGCCGCATCGATGCGCCGATCGGGCGCGATCCGCGCAATCGGCTGCGGATGGCGGTGGTGGACCTCGAAAGAGGGCAGTCCGGCAAGGCGGCGGCCACCGTCGTTCAGCTGCTGCAGCAGGCGGAGGCCGGCTGCGCGGTGCTGTGCACGCTGGAGACCGGCCGCACCCACCAGATCCGCGTCCACATGGCGCACATCGGCCATCCGCTGGTGGCGGATCCGCTCTATGGCGGCGGCGCGGCGGCCGGCGTGCGGCGCCAGGCGTTGCATGCGTTCCGGCTGGCGTTCGCGCATCCGGTCACGGGCGAGCCGCTGGCGTTCCATGCGCCGTTGCCGGTCGACCTGCACGCGGCGTGGGAGGCGTGGGGGCTGCGTTACAATGAAATCGAACGGCTCACGAGCCAGTCCGCGGCGGCGGCCTTCCATGGCCAGTCCGGCCCGGCGCCCGTCCAGGCGCACCCCGCAGGGGAAAACGTCCAGGCGGCGACCCCGACAGCAAAGCCCTTGGCCCAGAACAGCAGCGCCTCGCGAGGCGCCTCTTCCATCACGACGAAACGATGAATACGGCGGATGCCAGGCGCGTTCTCGAGACCGCGTTGATCTGCACCCAGCAGCCCCTGACGGTGCGCGAACTGCGCGTGCTGTTCAATGACGAGCTGGGTGCCGACACCATCAAGGACCTGCTCGGCGAGCTGCAGAACGAGTGGACGCAGCGCGGCGTCGAGCTCGTCTGCGTGGCGACCGGCTGGCGCTTCCAGAGCCGCCCCGAGATGCGCGAGTACCTCGATCGGCTGCATCCGGAAAAGCCGCCCAAGTACAGCCGGGCCGCGCTGGAGACGCTGGCGATCATTGCCTACCGGCAACCGGTCACGCGGGGCGACATGGAAGACATTCGCGGCGTGACCATCAACACGCAGATCCTCAAGCAGCTGGAAGACCGCGGCTGGGTCGAGGTGATCGGGCATCGCGAGGCCGCCGGCCGGCCCGCCCTGTACGCCACCACGCGGCAGTTCCTGGACGACCTGGGCGTGGCTTCGCTCGACCAGCTCCCCGAGCTGCAGGGACCCGCCCAGCACGGCGTGCTGGAGGCACTGGCCGAGGCCGGCCCGCCGCAGCCGGAACTCGCGATCGCCGCGCCGGATGCGGGCGAAGACGGCGCCGCAGGTGACAGCGCAAGCTCCGCCGCCACGGCCGGCGAGACACCCGCCGCGACAGGCGACAACGGCATCGACGATCAAGACGCGGCGCAAGCCGTCGAGACCTAAGCATGAACGACCCGACCGATGCGATGGCCCGCGGATCCTCCGAGGAGGGCCCGCCCGAGCCCGGCAAGCCGGAACCGGAGGCCGAGTCCCCCGCGCGCGCGCCGACCGAACCCGGGGAGCCCCCGGCAGCCGACACCAGCGACCGCGACCAGGACGACGACTACGACGACGAGGACGACGACGACCGGGACGAGCGCCGTCCGGAAGGCGCCGAACAGGGGCGGGAACCCGGCGTGGCACCGGTCGAGCCGCGCGCCCGCTTCGAGGACGTCGTCACCGGCCGCTTCGATGCCGAGGAAGAGTCTTCGGAGGCCGCGCCGCCCAAGCGCGTGCTGGCGCCCCAGCCGGAAACGCCCAAGCTCCACAAGGTGCTCGCGCAGGCCGGCCTGGGTTCGCGCCTGGAGATGGAGCAGCTGATCACGGAGGGGCGCATCTCGGTCAACAACGAGCCCGCCCACATCGGCCAGCGCATCCAGTTCGGCGACCAGATCAAGGTCAACGGCAAGCCGATCCGCGTGCGCATCGCGCCGCCGCCGCCGCGCGTGATCGCGTACCACAAGCCCGTCGGCGAGGTCGTGACGCACGACGACCCGCAGAACCGGCCCACCGTGTTCCGCAAGCTGCCCAAGCTGCAGCAGGGCAAGTGGCAGTCGGTCGGCCGGCTGGACCTCAACACGGAAGGCCTGCTGCTGTTCACCAGCTCCGGCGAGCTCGCCAACCGGCTCATGCACCCGCGCTTCGGACTCGAGCGCGAGTACGCCGTGCGCGTGCTGGGTGCGCTCAGCAACGAAGAAAAGCAGAAGCTGCTCGACGGCGTGCAGCTCGACGACGGCCGGGCCGCCTTCGGCTCCATCGAGGAGGGCGGCGGCGAGGGTTCCAACGTCTGGTACCGCGTGACCATCAACGAAGGCCGCAACCGCGAGGTGCGCCGGCTGTTCGAGACCGTGGGCCATGCGGTCAGTCGGCTGATCCGCATCCGTTACGGCGCCATGGTGCTTCCGCGCGGGCTCAAGCGCGGCGGCTGGATGGAACTGGACGAGCGCGACATCAACGCACTCACGCACGCCGCGGGCGCCGGGGACCTGGGCCGGCCGGAGCGCCGGGGCGACCAGGGCGGTGAAGGTGGCGGACGGGGCGGCGGCCGCAACAAGCGGCGCGGCAACACCCGTGGCGATGGCCCGCGTCCGCAGGGCGGTCCCGGACCGTCCGGCCGGCAGGGCCAGGGACAAGGCGGCCAAGGGCAGGGCCGGCGCAAGTCCGGCGGCGGAGGCGGGGGCGGGGGCGGGGGCGCAGGCGGCGGCGGCAGCCAGCCGGATCCGATGAAGACCTCGCTGGGCTACATCGGCGCCGACAGCTTCAACCGGCAGCGCCGGGGCGGTGGCGGCGGTGG
>NZ_JBFUKP010000033.1:0-26522 GCF_056400765.1 Ramlibacter sp. P4_H7 | reverse complement strand
CCTGCCATCGCGGCGGCGACGCCCAGCGCGCCGTAGCCCGCGGCCGCGAACCCGTTCCACTGCAGGCGCGGCTGCACGCCCGGGAAGTAGCCGCCGCCGAGGTCGCCGCCCAGCAGCGCCAGCGCCGCGGCCGCCAGCGCCGAGCCGAGCGCGATGCCCAGCGCGCTGCCCAGCACGCCCAGCAGCGCCGATTCGGCCAGCACCAGCTGCAGGCGCTGCTTCGCCGTGAGTCCCAGCACGCCGAGCAGCGCGAACTGCTGCGCGCGCCGGGCGACGCTCAGCGCCAGCACCGAGAACACGAGGAAGGCGCCGGTGAACAGGGCCACCAGCGCGAGYACCGTGAGGTTGACGCGGTAGGCGCGCGAGAGSTKGCTGACGCGCTGGCCGGCATCCGCGGGCTCGGCCGCCTGCACCTGCAGCGGCAATCGCAGGCCGCGCAGCCAGGACGCATGCGCCACGCCCGGCTTCAATCGCACGTCGATGCGCGTGAGCTGGCTGCCGCGGCCGAACAGGTCCTGCGCCGCGGCGATGTCCATCACCAGCAGCGGACCGCCGCCGGCGTTGCTGCGGCCGGCGACGCGCAGCGCGCGCAGCTCCATGCCCGTTTGCAGCTGCACGCGGTCCGCGGGAAGCAGGCGTTGCGCAGCGGGATTGGGGAAGACGGTGTCGGGAGCCAGCACGTCCAGGCGGTCCGAACCTTCCGCGGGAATGGGCACCAGCTGCGGCGCGACGGCGCCCACCGCCAGCGCGTCCACGCCCAGCACGCGCACGGTGATGCGCGCACCGTCGCGGGTGAGCGCGAGCGTCTGCAGTTCGAGCACGGGGCTGGCCCAGGCCACCTGCGCATCCCCGGCGACGCGCGCATACAGCGCCTCGTCCATCGCGCCCTGCGTGGCACGCAGCTCGAGGTCAGGCTGCCCGCCGGCGGACCGCGCGGCGCTGGAGAATTCGTCCAGCGCCGACGCGTTGATCAGGTGGACGGAGAACGCGAGCGCCACCCCCAGCATGACCGCCAGCACCGCGGTGGCGCTGCGCCACGCATGGTGGCGGACTTCCTGCCAGGAATAGGTGCGGAGCAGCGCGAGCATCCGGGCATTGTGGCGCCCGCGCCGTTTTCTCGGTTCTTACGCGACCTCGCCCATGAGTTCTTCCTTGCGCGCCATCAGTTCGTCGCGCATGGCCACGAGATCCAGCTTGCGGGCCGCACGGGCCTTGGGGAACATCTCGTTGCGCTCTTCCTTGACGTGGTGGTCGATGTACTCGCCCAGCACGGTGACCTTGGCGTCGAACATCTCGTCGGCTTCGCTCATGCCCTCGATCTGCGCGATGAGGTCCTTGGCCGACTGGTGCTCGACCTCGGCCTCGGCCAGCATGTCGGTGTCCTTGAGCACTGCGCGCAGGGCCGGGTAGAAGATCTCTTCCTCGATCTGCGCGTGCACAGTCAGCTCGTGGCAGATCTGGCGCGCCAGGTCCATCTTCTTCTGCGCGACCGTGCGGCCGCGCGAGTTGGTGAGTTCCTCGTAGTCCTTGAACATCTTCTTCACCGCCTTGTGGTCGGTATCGAGCAGGTCGCAAGCGTCTTTTCCGGCACGGGTTGCCATGGTCGTTCTCCTTGGTGTGGGATGCGCCATGATGTTCAGCCTGCGTGCGCGTCCCTGTAGGAGAACGACGGCAGCTGGGACGGCGTGCTGCCGACGCTTGTGCGGGCCGGCGTGCGTGCGGCGTGGGCGGTGTTCCGGCGACCGGGCGCGGGCTTGCCTGACGGTTGAGCCTGTGGCGCGACCCTAGTCTCTGCGCACTGTCTGGAAGAAAGGAAAGCCATGAGCCAGGTGCCGTCACAAGAGCACATCGATGCCGCCCGCAGCAAGACCGACCAGGTCCAGCGTGACCTCGAGGTGGCCAGCGCGGAGCTCGGCCTCACCCACGGAGCGCTGGAGCGCCAGCTTCCGCCCGAGGTGAAGCACGGGGACGTGGCGTGGGCCATCCGCCAGAACAAGGCGCTGGAGGAGAAGGTCCAGCAGGCCGCGGAGGAGCTGGAGGAGGTCACCGAACTGCTGGAACAGGCCCAGGCCGGCCAGCGCTGAGCGGCCTGCGGCCCCGCTGGCGGGGACACTAGAATCCCGGCTGGCTCGACGAGAGGCAGGTTCCAGGTGGGTGTGCGCGTTTTCCTCGTGGAAGACATGAAGCCGGTGCGGGATGTCCTGACGCAGCTGATGGCGAGCGTCGGCGACTTCCGCCTGGTGGGCTGCGCCGGCACGGAAGCCGAAGCCCGCCTGTGGCTCGCGGAACACCCCGGCGCCTGGGACCTCACCGTGATCGACCTGGTGCTGGACCAGGGCAGCGGCATGGGAGCGATCCCCGTCGCGCGCCAGAGCGCGGGCCGGCAAGGCCGCATCGTCGTGTTCAGTGATTACGCCAGCGAGGGCATCCGCAACCATTGTCTGCGGCTGGGTGCCGACGCCGTGTTCCTCAAGTCGCAGACCCGGGATCTCATGGACTACTGTTCCGAACTCGGCGGCCTCGCGGCCGCCTGCGCGCCATGAAGCGGCGCGTCCTCCTCACGGCGGCCGCGGCCTCCCTGGCCCTGGCCGGTTGCGGCAAGGAGTCCAGCACCGGCACCGGCCAGGCCTCGGGCGCCAAGGCGCCCATTTCCGTCGACACGATCGCGGCGCAGGCGAAGGGCTTCAACGTCGGCTCCACCATGAGCACGCGCGTGGTCTACGTCTTCTTCGACACGCAGTGCCCGCATTGCGCGGCGCTGTGGGAAGCGTCCAAGCCGCTGAAGCCGCAGGCGCGCTTCGTCTGGATCCCGGTCGGCCTGATCGGCGACAAGAGCGTGTCTCAAGGCGCGGCGATCCTCGCGGCGGCCGACCCGGTGGCCACCATGGAGCAGAACGAGACCTCGGTGCGCGACAAGCAGGGCGGCATCAGCGCCATGGGCGCACCCGATGCGCAGAAGGACCTGGTCAAGAAGAACACCGAGCTGTTCAACAGCTTCGGCTTCACCGGCGTGCCCACCGTGGTCGCCAAGCACGCGACCACCGGCGAGATCGTGACGATCGAGGGCTCCCTGCCCGCGCCGGGCCTGGCCCAGAAGCTTGGCCTGAACCCGCCGGGCGGCTGAAGCCGGGCGCCGGCGCGGCAGCAGGTCGCCGGCCCGCGCTCAGGACGCTGCGATCCCGTCGCTGCGCAGGTGCAGCACGCGGTCGGCCAGCGCCGCGGCGGCGGTCGAATGCGTGACCAGCACCAGTGCGGCGCCGCTCTCGCGCGCCTGCGCGCGCAGCTCCTGCATCACGCGGGTGGCGGTCGCCGGATCCAGGTTGCCGGTGGGCTCGTCGGCCAGCAGCATGCGCGGCCCATGCACCAGCGCGCGGGCGATGGCCACGCGCTGCAGCTGGCCCCCGCTCAATTCCTGCGGCAGCCGCCGGCCCAGGCCGCCGAGCCCGACCGCCTGCAGCATCGCCTCGACGCGCGCGGCATCGGGCCGCTGCAGCAGCAGCAGCGGCAGGCCGACGTTCTGCGCGACGTCCAGGTGCGGCAGCACGTGGAAGGCCTGGAACACGAAGCCCAGCTTCTCGCGCCGCAGCAGCGCACGCTGCTCGTCGCCCAGCGTGGACAGGTCCGTGCCGTCCACCAGGATCCGCCCTGCGTCCCAGGTGTCGAGTCCCGCCATGCAATTGAGCAGGGTGGACTTGCCCACGCCCGATTCGCCGACGATGGCCACGAACTCGCCGGCGTCCACCGACAGCGACACGTTGCGGAACACGGCGACCTCGCCGTAGCGCTTGGCCAGTCCCTGCACGTCCAGGATCACGTCCGCACCCCCGCGGCGCGCAGCACCTGCGCCTGCGCATCGGCGGCATCGCAGGCGATCACCTGGCGCCGGTCCATGCCGCGCAGCCAGGTGAGCTGGCGCTTGGCCAGCTGCCGCGTGGCCGCGATGCCGCGCTCGCGCACGCTGTCCAGCGGCCACGTTCCGTCCAGCGCTTCCCAGGCCTGGCGGTAACCCACGCAGCGCATGCTGGGCAGGTCCGCGTGCAGGTCGCCGCGCGCGCGCAGCGCCCGCACTTCGTCGAGGAAGCCGGCCGCCAGCATGGCGTCGAAGCGCAGCGCGATGCGTTCGTGCAGCCATGTCCGATCCGTGGGTTCCAGCGAGAGGAACAGGTCGGGGCGCAGCGCACCGGCGCGGGCGTTGCCCTGGTGGAAGGACGACAGCGGCCGGCCGGTGAGCCGGACCACCTCCAGCGCGCGCTGGATGCGCTGGGCATCGTTGGGCGCGAGGCGCCCGGCGGTCGCCGCATCGACGGCGGCGAGCTGCGCGTGCAGGGCGGGCCAGCCGCTGCGCGACGCCTCCGCCTCGATGGCGGCGCGAACCGCGGGATCGGCCGGCGGCATGGCGTCCAGCCCTTCGAACAAGGCCTTGAAGTACAGCATGGTGCCGCCGGCAAGCACGACGCGTTTGCCGCGCGCCTGGATCTCGCCCACCAGGCGCGCCGCATCGGCCGCGAATTCGGCGGCGCTGTACGGCTGCGCGGGATCGCGGATGTCGATCAGGTGGTGCGGCACGCGCGCGCGTTCGTCCGGCGTCGGCTTGGCGGTGCCGATGTCCATGCCGCGGTACACGAGGGCCGAGTCGACGCTCACGATCTCGGCGTCCAGCGCCTGTGCGAGCCGCAGCGCCGCGGCGCTCTTGCCGGACGCGGTGGGTCCGGCGAGCGCCACCACGGCAGGCAGCGGCGCTTCGGTGGTCATCCGTTCGAGGGTAGCAGAAGCCATGGCCGGGCTGACTGTACGCAATTGGTTGCAGCGGGGACCGCTGCGGGCCTGTGCAAACCACAATGCCGGGAGTCGTCGAATTGGAGTGTTCAGCGTGGAACTGAGGGTGTTCCTGGTGGAAGACCTGCAGCGCATGCGCAGCTTGCTGGGAGATCTGTTCTCGTCCATTGGAGGTCTGAGCATCGTCGGTGGCGCCGGCACCGAGGCCGAGGCGAAGCTCTGGCTGGAGGAACACCAGGGAGGCTGGGACGTTGCCGTCATCGACCTCGTGCTCGACCAGGGCGCGGGGATGGGCGTGATCAGCCGCTGCCGGAGCGATCCGGCCGGCGGCAAGGTCGTCGTGTTCAGCAGCTACGCGACGCCGGCCGTGCGCCAGCACTGCCTGGACCTCGGCGCCGACGCCGTGTTCGACAAGACGGAGACGGGCCCCTTCATCTCCTGGTTCAACGACCTGGTCTACCGCGAAAATTCCGGGCCCTGACCGCCGTTTACATGTGGGACTGCGCGTACAGCAATCTCCGCGCGAGACGACAGAAGACTTCGTGGCGCGGCCTAGGATGGAGTCATGAGCAGTACACGAGCCGGTGCCGCCCCGGAAGAACGCGATGCGGGCTACTGGACGACGGAGACGCTTCCGCTGTCCGTGCGCAAGCAGTTGCTGGAGCGCGAACTGAAGCAACTGGGCTTGCGCAAGGCGAGCCCGGGCGGCCTCGCGCGTGACAGCAGCGGCAGCGCGCCGCAACAGCAGCAGTCCGAGGGCGCGGGTGACACGCGTCCCACGGCGCCCGCCGACGGCGACAGCCACGGCGGCGACTGAAGCCACCCGCTTCGTACAATCGCGCCCGGCGCACGCAGCGCGGGAGCGGATCTTGGAGCCACGAGCGATCAACCTGGGGGGACGTCCCCTCGCCAACGGGCGCGTGCCCGCCGTCTGTGCGCCGCTGGTGGGGCGCACCCGCGAAGCGCTGGCCGCCGAGACCGCGGCCGTCGCGGCCAAGCGCCCCGACCTGCTCGAATGGCGCGTGGATTTCCTGGAGGCCATCGCCGACACCGCCGAAGTGCTGGCCTGTGCGCGGGCCGTGTGCACGGCGGCGGCCGGCTTGCCGGTCCTGTTCACGCGCAGGGCGCAGCGCGAGGGCGGCCAGCCCATCGCATTGAGCGAGCCGCAGGTCCTGGACCTCTACGAAGCGGTCGCGGCCAGCGGCACGGTCGATGCCATGGACTTCGAGATGCAGAACGCGGCCGCCGACGTGCAGCGCGTGCGCGCCCTCACGCGCGCCCACGGGCTGGCCCTGGTGCTTTCGTTCCACGACTTCCAGCGCACGCCGCCGACGGCGGACCTGCAGGAACGCTTCGCCCAGGCCCACAGTCTCGGCGCCGACGTGGCCAAGCTGGCGGTGATGCCGCAGGACCTGGACGACGTGCATCGCCTGCTGGGCGCCACGCTGCAGGCGAGCCGCACGCTGCCGATTCCCGTGGTCAGCATGGCGATGGGCGGGCTGGGTGCGGTGAGCCGGCTGTGCGGCGGCGTGTTCGGCTCGGCGCTCACTTTCGCGGTGGGTGCGGCGCCGTCGGCGCCGGGCCAGGTGCCGATCGAGGACGTGCGCACGGTGCTGGCCGTGCTGCAACGAAGCACGGGACTCAGCGGAGGCTGAAGAACTGGGCGAGGGCCTGGCGGTATTGCGCCTGGCCGACCGCCATGGTGCTGAAGTGCGAGCCGCCTTCCACCAGCACGAACTGCTTGCGGCCAGTGGCGGCGTCGTACAGCTTGCGGCCCAGCTCGCTGTGGATCAGCGCGTCGTCCGCGCCGTGGACCACCAGCAGGGGCGAATGCAGTTGCCCCACCTTCCTGATCGACTCGAAGCGCTGCGTGATCAGCGGCCCGACGGGCAGCCAGCCCCACTTCATGGAACTGGCGACATCCGGGATGGAGGTGAAGGTGCCCTCGACGATCACGCCCTGTTCGTCGTCCACCTTGGAGGCCAGGTCGATCGCGATGGCGCCGCCCAGCGAGTGGCCGAACACGTAGCGCGGGCGCTTGCCGTGGTGCTGCGCCAGCCAGTCCCAGGCCGCGCGCGCATCCTCGTACGCCATGTCCTCGGACGGGAGTTCCTGCGTCGACTTGCCGAAGCCGCGGTAGTCGATGGCGAGCACCGAGAACCCCAGCTGCTGCATGCGCCGGATGCGGGGCGCCGATCCGGTGACGTTCCAGCGCGCGCCATGCAGGTACAGCAGCACCGGGCCCGTGTCGGCGTGCTGCTCGGCCGGCAGCCACAGGCCGTGCAGGCGCGCCTCCTTGCTGGTGACCCGGGAGGGGAAGTCGATCCACACGTCCTGCATGCCGTCGGCCACGCCCGCGCTGCCCCCCCAGCTGCGGTCGCTGGGCTGGAAGATCCATTCGCGCTGGCGTTCGTCCAGCGTCGCGCAACCGACCGACAGCAGGGCGGCCAGGGCGGCGGTGGCGGCGATCAGGAGCGGGCGCTTCATGGCCGCGCGAGCTTAGCGCGGAACCGTCAAGGGCGTGTGAAGCAGGGGCATGGGCGCCCCGGGGGGTCAGCGGCCGCGCAGGAACAGGCTGTCCAGCTCGCGCAGGGTGAGCTGGCGCCAGGTGGGGCGACCGTGGTTGCACTGGTCGGAGCGCTCGGTCTCCTCCATCTGGCGCAGCAGGGCGTTCATCTCCTCCAGCGTCAGCTTGCGGTTGGCGCGCACGGCGCCGTGGCAGGCCATGGTGGCCAGCAGCTCGTTGCGGGCCCGCTGGACCACCGTGCTGGCATCGTGCTGCGCCAGCTCCGCCAGCACCCCGCGCGCCAGTTCGACCGCATCGCCGTGGGCGAGCGTGGCGGGCACCGCGCGCACCGCGAGGGTCTTCGGGGTGAAGGGCGTGATCTGCAGGCCCAGCGTGTCCAGCGTCTCCTGGTGCGCCTCCGCGGTGGCCACTTCCGCCGGCGTCGCCGCGAAGGTGGCGGGGATCAGCAGGGGCTGGCTGCGCAGCGCCTGCGCGTCCATCTGCGTCTTCAATCGCTCGTAGACGATGCGTTCGTGCGCCGCGTGCATGTCCACCACCACCAGGCCCTGCCGGTTCTCCGCGAGGATGTAGATGCCCTGCAGCTGCGCGATGGCGCGGCCCAGGGGCCAGTCGCCCTCGGGCAGCGGCGCGGCTTGCGCGGTGTTCGCGAAGCCATCCCCAGCCTGGAAGGCCCCCGTAGGCTGGTGGTGAGCCGCAGGCGAACCCCAGCTTGCGGCATTCGGAACGTGCGCATCGCCGGGGTTCCTTGCGTCACCCCAGCCTACGGGCGAACCGTCTGCATCGCTGGGGTTCCTGGCGTCACCCCAGCCTACGGGTTCGCGGGCGAACGCGATGCCGGCTTGGTGCCAGGGAGGCTCCGCCGCCGCCGGCACCGGCAGCATGGGCTGCGCACCACCCGCCAGGGCCGAACGCGGCACCGACAGCGCGGCTTCGACGGCGCGCCGAACCGCCTGGTGCACCTCGCGGCTGTCGCGGAAGCGCACCTCGATCTTGGTGGGATGCACGTTGACGTCCACGCGCGCCGGGTCGATCTCCAGGTACAGCGCGTAGACCGGCTGGCGCTGGCCGTGCAGCAGGTCCTCGTAGGCGCTGCGCGCGGCATGCGTGATCACCTTGTCGCGCACGTAGCGGCCATTGACGTAGGCGAACTGCCAGTCGGCGCGCGAGCGCGCGGCGTCGGGGATGCCCGCGCGGCCGGTGATGCGCAACGGTCCCGCGCTCAGGTCCAGCGCGACGCTGTCGGCCAGCAGCTCCTCGCCCAGCACGTCGGCCAGGCGCTGGTCGCGCGAGCCGGGCCGCCATTGTTCGGCCAGCCGGCCTTCGTGCCACACGGCAAATCCGACGTCGGGCCGGGCCAGGGCGTGGCGCCGCACCGCCTCGACGCAATGGGCGAATTCCGTCGCGTCGGTCTTGAGGAACTTGCGGCGCGCCGGCGTGCTGAAGAACAGTTCCTTCACTTCGACCGTGGTGCCGGTGGCGCGGGCGGCCGGGCGCAGCTCGCCGGTGAGCGCATCCAGCAGGAAGGCGCTGGCCTGGCCGGCGGTGCGCGAGAGCAGGTGCAGCTCGGACACCGAGGCGATGGCGGCCAGCGCCTCGCCCCGGAATCCCATGGTGGCCACCGACTCCAGGTCGGCCAGCGAGCCGATCTTGCTGGTGGCGTGGCGCCGGAGTGCCAGCGGCAGCTGCTCGCGCTCGATGCCGGCGCCGTCGTCCTCCACCGAGATCAGGCGCACGCCGCCCGCGAGCAGGCGCACGGTGACGTGCGTCGCGCCGGCGTCCAGCGCGTTGTCCACCAGCTCGCGCACCACCGAGGCGGGACGCTCCACCACCTCGCCGGCCGCGATCTGGCTGACCAGCTCGTCGGGCAGTTCCCGGATCGGTCGGCGCGGGGCAGGGGACAGCACGGCATTCATCTGGCACGCATTCTAGGGTCGCCCCGCCGGGGCGGCCGTTCGCTACAATCCGCGCCCCGTCCATGACCGCCACCCCGCACGCGGCGCCGTTCTGCGCCATCGACTTCGGCACCTCCAACTCCGCCATCGCGGTCTCCGCGCAGGCGGGCCGGATGGCGCTGGTCGACGTCGAGAAGGGCGAGCGCACCATGCCCACCGCGGTGTTCTACCAGGTGGAGGGCCGGGCCGCGCACCAGGCGCCGCTGCGCCTGTACGGCCGCGCGGCGCTGGCCGCCTACGTGGAGGGCCACGAGGGCCGGCTGATGCGCTCCATGAAGAGCGTGCTGGGCTCCACGCTGGCCGACCAGCAGACCGAGGTCGGCGCCGGCCACGCGGTGCGCTACCTCGACGTGGTCAGCGGCTACCTGCAGCACCTGAAGGCACTGGCCGAGCGGGCGGCCGGCGCGCCGATCGCGCGGGCCGTGGTGGGGCGGCCGGTCTACTTCGTCGACGACGATCCCCAGCGCGATGCCCAGGCGCAGCGCGCGCTGGAAGCGGCGGCGCGCGCCATCGGCTTCACCGAGGTCAGTTTCCAGTTCGAGCCGATCGCCGCCGCGCTCGACTACGAGCTGGGCATCGCCGAAGAGCAACTGGTGCTGGTGGCCGACATCGGCGGCGGCACCTCGGACTTCTCGCTGGTGCGGGTGGGGCCGAAGCGGCGCAAGCGCCTGGACCGCGCGGACGACATCCTGGCCAACCACGGCGTGCACGTCGCCGGCACCGACTTCGACCGCCAGGTCGAACTCGCGACCATCCTGCCGGCCTGCGGCTACCGCGGAATGGGCCCGGCCCTTCCCGGAGTCGAACCGCGCGAGGTGCCGAGCCGGGTCTATTTCGACCTGGCGACCTGGCACCTGATCAACACCGTCTACACCGCGCCGCGCGTGCACGAACTGCGCCGGATGCGCAGCTTCTACGGCGACCCGCGGCAGTACGCGCGCCTGATGACGGTGGTGGAGCATCACCTGGGCCACGAACTGCTGGCGCGGGCCGAGGCCGCCAAGATCGCGGTGGCCGAAGGCGGCGCGACCCGCATCGACCTGGGCCCGCTGGAGCCCGGGCTCGCCTCGGGCCTGGACGAGGCGGGCGCGGTGCAGGCGCTGGAGGGCGACCTGCAGCGCATCGTCGAGGCGGCCGGTGCCACCTTGCGCGCGGCCGGCGTGCGCCCGGCGCAGGTCGACGTTCTGTACTTCACGGGCGGCTCCACCGGTTTCGAGCCGCTGGTGCGGCGGATCGCGGCCGCCGTGCCGATGGCGCGCGTGATCCACGGCGACCGCCATGCGAGCGTCGCGCAGGGCCTGGGCGTGCACGCGCAGCGGCTCTACCGAAGCCGGCAGGGATAATCGACCGCCATGGAAATCGTGTCCCTCCTCATCGACTTCATCCTGCACGTCGACAAGTACCTGGAGGCGTTCGTGGCGAACTACGGCGCCTGGGTGTATGCGCTGCTGTTCCTGATCATCTTCGTGGAGACCGGCGTGGTCGTGATGCCCTTCCTGCCGGGCGACTCGCTGCTGTTCGTGGTGGGCGCGCTGTGCGGCGTCGGCCTCATGAGCTATCCGCTCTCGGTGCTGCTGCTGATCGCCGCGGCGGTGCTGGGCAACCAGAGCAACTACACCATCGGCCGCTACTTCGGGCCGCGTGTGTTCCAGTGGGAGGACTCGCGCCTGTTCAACAAGCGGGCCTTCACCGCCGCCCACCTGTTCTACGAGAAGTACGGCGGCATCACCATCGTGGCGGCGCGCTTCATGCCCTTCCTGCGCACCTTCGCGCCCTTCGTCGCCGGCGTGGCGCAGATGACGCGCCGCAAGTTCAGCTTCTACGACGTCACCGGCGGCACGCTGTGGGTGGGCGGCATCGTCACCGCGGGCTACTTCTTCGGCAGCATCCCGTGGGTGAAGGAGCACCTGGACAAGATCATCTGGGCCATGATCCTCGTGCCCGGCCTGTTCGTGCTGTTCGGTGCCTGGAAGGCGCGCCGCGCCGCGGTGGCCGCCCCGCGCGGCTGACCACGGCGCCTATGATCGGGGCCTGACGGAGGCTCCATGAACGCACCCGAGACGCTTTCGCGCTGGGCCGCAACCGGCTCCAGCCGCGTGCCCTTCTGGGCTTACACCGATGCCCAGCTGTACCAGCAGGAACTGGAAAAGATCTTCTACGGCCGGCACTGGTGCTACGTGGGCCTGGAGGTCGAGATCCCCAACGTGGGCGACTACCGCCTGAGTTCCGTGGGCGAGCGCCAGGTGATCCTGGTGCGCGACCGGGTGGCGCCGAAGGACCGCGGCACCGACCCCGGCATCCGCGTGGTGGAGAACCGCTGCGCCCACCGGGGCGTGCGCTTCTGCCAGCAGCCGCACGGCACCGTGCGCAGCTTCGTCTGTCCCTACCACCAGTGGACCTACAAGCTCAACGGCGACCTGGCCGGCCTGCCTTTCAAGGATGGCGTGAAGGCGACGGACGCGCAGGGCCAGCCTTGCGTCAACGGCGGCATGCCGGCGGACTTCGACCTGAAGGACCACGGCCTCACCAAGCTGCGCGTCGCGGTGCTGCACGGCCTGGTCTTCGCCACCTTCAGCGAGGAGGTGGAACCGCTGGAGCAGTACCTGGGTCCGCAGGTGATGCCCTGGCTGGACCGCATCTTCCAGGGACGCAAGCTCACCTTGCTGGGCTACAACCGGCAGCGCATTCCGGGCAACTGGAAGCTGATGATGGAAAACATCAAGGACCCGTACCACCCGGGGCTGCTGCACACCTGGTTCGTCACCTTCGGCCTGTGGCGCGCCGACCAGAAGAGCCGGATGGTGATGGACGAACAGGGCCGCCACGCGGTGATGATCTCGCGCCGCAACGACGGCGGCGCGAACGACGCGGTGACGCAGGGCGTGACCAGCTTCAAGGCCGACATGGCGCTGAACGACACGCGCCTGCTGGACGTCGTGCCGGAGCCGTGGTGGAAGATCGACGACCCCTCGCATCCCGGGACGGAGATCACGCCGACGGTGACCATGATCACGCTGTTCCCCAGCCTGATCATCCAGCAGCAGGTGAATTCGCTCTCGACGCGGCACATCCAGCCGCGCGGCGAGGGCAGCTTCGACTTCGTGTGGACGCATTTCGGCTTCGCCGACGACGACGAAGCCATGACGCGCCGCCGCCTGCGCCAGGCCAACCTGTTCGGGCCGGCGGGCTTCGTGAGCGCGGACGACGGCGAGGTGATCCAGTTCAGCCAGGACGGGTTCCGCCAGAAGGGCGAGGACGGCGAGACGCTGTGCGAACTCGGGGGCACGGACACCCAGGCCACCGAACACATGGTGACCGAAACGCTGATCCGCAGCATGTACGCCTACTGGCGCAAGGTGATGGGGGTATGAGCGCCGCCCGTGCGTCCGGCCACGAAGCGGACCAGCCCGGGGGAGGTGGCCGATGAACGAACGCCTGCTGCTGCAGCTGGAGATCGACCAGCTCAATGCCGCCTATGCCGCGGCGCTGGACGAACGCCGCTTCGACGACTGGCCGCAGTTCTTCCTGGAGGACGGGCGCTACACGGTGCAGGCGCGCGAGAATTTCGACCGCAAGCTGCCGCTGGCGCTGATCGCGCTGGAGAGCCAGGGGATGATGAAGGACCGGGTGTACGGGATCACCCAGACGATCTACCACGGCCCCTACTACACGCGGCACGTGGTGAGTCCCGCCCAGGTGCTGGCCGACGAGGGTGAGCGCATCCGCGCGCAGACCCACTACGCCGTGTTCCGCACCAAGCCGGGCGATGCCAGCGAGGTCTACAACGTGGGACGCTACATCGACGAGATCGTGCGCACGCCCGGCGGCCTGAAGCTGGCCAGCCGGACGTGCGTGTACGACAGCGAGATGGTGCTCAACTCGCTGATCTACCCGATCTAGCGCTTAGCGGTTCAGGGCGTGGCCCGGCTTGGTCAGCTGGTTGCCGAYCAGCGCGCCGSCGCCGGCGCCGAGGATCGTGGCACCCGTGCCGCCGACCGCGTTGCCGACCAGGCCGCCGGCCACCGCACCACCCACCGTGCCCACGGTCTGGCGGTCCATCGTGGCGCAGCCGCCGAGGCCCATCAGGGAAACAGCCGTCACGACGGCAGCAATGAATTTCGTCTTCATGGGGATCACCTTCCATTCGGATTTGTTGCGATACCGCGGGAGGCGCGGCAACCTGTGCAACCAATGTAGGCATCCCCGCTTTTGCGGACTGTAGGAAGCGCGCGAAGGGGTGTGTCGTCGGGCAGCACCGCGCAGTGAAGGGTGCAGCAGGCGCTGCAGAGGCAGCCCCGAGAACGAACTCGGCTGGCTGGGCCGCTACAGCGGCCGGCTGCGCGCCAGCGGCGGATTGCGTGAAAAGTACCGTTCGATGCCGCGCATCAGGGCGTCCGCGAGGCGGTCCTGGTAATCGACGCTGCGCAGCTTCGCTTCTTCCTCGGGGTTGCTGATGAAGGCGGTCTCCACCAGCACGCTGGGGATGTCCGGCGCCTTCAGCACCGCGAAGCCGGCCTGCTCCACCTGCCCCTTGTGCAGGCGGCCGACGTTGCCGATCTCGCCGAGCAGCGCGCTTCCGAGCTTCATGCTGTCGTTGATCTGCGCCGTGGTGCTCATGTCCAGCAGGGCGCGCATCACGTGGGCGTCCTGGGTCTTGATGTTGACGCCGCCGATCAGGTCCGCCTTGTTCTCCTTGTCGGCCATCCAGCGCGCCGCGCTGCTCGAAGCCCCGTTCTGGCTCAGGGCGAACACGCTCGCGCCGCGCGCGGTGGGATTCATCCAGGCATCCGCGTGGATGCTCACGAACAGGTCGGCCTGCACGCGCCGCGCCTTGTCCACGCGCACGTGCAGCGGCACGAAGAAGTCGGCGTCGCGCGTCAGGAAGGCGCGCATCGGGCTGCCCTTCACGCTGGTGGCGTTGATGCGGTCGCGCAGCAGGTGCGCGACCTGCAGCACGACGTCCTTCTCGCGCGTGCCGCCCGGGCCGACCGCGCCGGGGTCTTCGCCGCCGTGGCCGGGATCCAGCGCCACGATGATCAGGCGGTCGGTGCGCGAGGCGGATTGCGACAACGCGGGGCTCGCCACTTGGGCGGCCGGCGCGCGGCCGCCGCGCTGGGTTTGCTGCGCGATCAGCTCGCCCAGCGGGTCGACGACCTGTCCCGGCGACTCGGTGGCCGGGAACCCGGGCCGCTCCTTGTCCTTCAGGCGTTCGGCGATCAGTGCTTCCAGCGGGTCCACCGGCCGCGGCGGGAAGAAGTCCACCACCAGCCGGTTGCGGTAGGCGGCCACCGGCGGCAGGTGGAAGGTCTGCGGCAGCACCGGCTGCTTCAGGTCCACCTGCAGGCGCACGGTGTTGGCCGCGTGCTGCAGCACCCGGATGCCGGCGATGAAGGGATCGTTGGCCTGCACCTTGGCCACCAGTTCGCGCAGCGTGGGATCGAGGGTGAGGCCGTCGATGTCCACCTGGAAGCGGTCCGCCGCGTGCGTCGTGCGGGTGGCGAGCAGGCCGTCGGACTCGATGGTCAGGCGCGTGTAGTCCGGCGCCGGCCAGAGCCGCACCGCCACGATGGTGGCGCCGTGCGCGATCTGGTGGCTGCCCAGCAGCAGCACCAGGCTGCCCTGCAGGAGCTTGCGCCGCTTCATGCCAGCAGCTCCTCGCCGCGCGGCGTGTTGGCGCGCAGCGTCACGCGGCGCAAGCCGTCGTCGCCCAGCACCATGTGCACGTCCAGGTCGGCCGTGGGCAGCAGGCCCGCGGCCTTCTCGGGCCATTCGGCGACCTTGAGGCCGGGTCCCGCAAAGATGTCGCGAAAGCCCGCGTCTTCCCATTCACGCGCATCGTCGAAGCGATAGAAGTCGAAATGCCACGCCGGCTGCGAAGGCAGGTCGTAGGGCTCCACCACCGCATAGGTCGGCGACTTGATGCGGCCCTGCGCGCCCAGTGCCCGCAGCAGGTGGCGCACCAGCGTGGTCTTGCCCGCGCCCAGGTCGCCGTGGAGGGCGATGAAGGCGCCGGCGATGGCGGGGTGGCCGGCCAGCCGGTCGGCGAAGGCGCGCGTGTCTTCCTCGCCTGCCCAGAGCATGGGATGGGAGGGCGTTCCTACAATCGGTGCGTGATGGTCGACAGCGGTCAGGGCGATGGTCCTTTGCGGGTCCCGGAAATCAGGGAATGGGCGCGCTCGCTCGGATTTTCCCAAATCGGCGTGGCGGGCGTCGATCTTTCTGCGGCGGAACCCGGTTTGCTGGCCTGGCTTGCTAACGGATTCCATGGCGACATGGTCTACATGGAAAGCCATGGGGTGCGGCGCGCACGCCCGGCCGAGTTGGTGCCGGGCACGGTCTGCGTGATTACCGCACGCATGGACTACCTGCCCGCCACACCCGAGGGCTGGCAGGCCATCGAATTCGATCGGCTGCAGCGTCCCACCGAGGGCATCGTCTCGCTTTACGCGCGGGGCCGCGACTACCACAAGGTGTTGCGCGCGCGCCTGCAGAAGCTGGCCGATCGCATCGCGCTGGCAGTGGGGCCATTCGGCCATCGCGTCTTTACAGACTCGGCGCCGGTGCTCGAAGTGGAACTGGCGGCGCGCAGCGGCCAGGGTTGGCGCGGGCGGCACACGCTGGTGCTCAACCGCGAAGGCGGGTCCATGTTCTTCCTGGGCGAGATCTACGTGGACCTCGCGCTGCCGGCCACGGAGGCGGTGGCCGACCACTGCGGCAGTTGCACGGCCTGCCTGGACGTGTGCCCCACGGGCGCGATCGTGGCGCCGTACCGGCTGGATGCCCGCCGCTGCATCTCCTACCTGACCATCGAGCATGCGGGACCGATCCCGGTGGAACTGCGGCCGCTGATGGGCAACCGCATCTACGGCTGCGACGACTGCCAGCTGGTCTGCCCCTGGAACAAGTTCGCCCAGGCGGCGACGCTGCCGGATTTCGCGCCGCGCCCCATGCTGGTCGACCAGTCGCTGGTGGCGCTGTTCGCGTGGAGCGAAGAGGAGTTCCTGCGCTGGACCGAGGGCGGCCCGATCCGCCGCATCGGCCACGAGCGCTGGCTGCGCAACATCGCGGTGGCCCTGGGCAACGCGCTGCGCAAGCAGGACGATCCGCAGGTCCGCGCGGCGCTGCAGTCCCGGGCGGACCATCCCAGCGCGCTGGTGCGCGAGCACGTCGCCTGGGCGCTGGCTGCGCCCTGAGGCTCAGCAGCCGGCTTCGGCCGCGTTCTTCTGCCCGTCACGCAGCCGCAGCTGCGGCTCGGTCGTGGCGGTGTTGCCGGCCGCGGGCCCGCGCAGGGTCAGCGTGGTGCCTTGCTTGCGCGGCTTGCCGCAGTCGGCGTGGCTGGCGGTGCGTGCCGTGGCGGCGCTGGGAACCGCGGTGGACCCGGCGGCGGGTGCGGCAGGACCGCTCTCCTTCGTGCCGGCCGTCCTCGGCGCGCTGGCCGCGCTGGACGCACGGGCCGCTGCCTCGGCGGCAGCGGGCGCGGAAGAGGGCGCGGAAGAGGGCGCCGCGACCGCCGGCGGCGCGACGACGGCGGTGCCGGCACCCCGTCCGGGGCGGATGGTCTGCTGTTCCGCTGCGGAATCGCACGGCCGGTCCTGGAACGAACTGCCGCATCGGTACATGGCCGGGCCGGCCGAGGCCGACAGGCAGGCGGCGCCCAGTGCGAGCGCCACGATCTTCTTGTTCATGCTCTCCCTCCTAACGTCCTGCACCGATTGTGAACGGCTCAGCCAGGAGGAAGGAGCAATCCGAGAGCGAAGGGCGGGCTCGCCATGCCCAAAAGCGTGGAGAGTGTCACGAGTCCGGCCACGTAGCCGCCGTTGTAGCCCATGCGCGCGGCGAGGACATAGCAACTGGACGCCGTCGGCAGCGCCGAGAACGCGATGAGCACCATCGACTGCGCGGCATCGAGGCGGAATGCGCGCGCCAGCCCGGCCGCCACGAGCGGCAGCAGCAGGTGGCGGATCGACAGCAGGCCGGCGGACAGCCACTTCTGCTGCGCGAGGTGCACCAGCCGCATGCCCGCGCCGGCGGCCATCAGGCCCAGCGGAATCGAGGCGCCACCCACGCGCACCACCGTGGGCTCCAGCCAGGGGGGCACGCGAAAGCCCGCGAAATTGGCGGCCAGCCCCAGCGCGGTGGCGATGATCAGGGGATTGCGCAACAGCGCGCGCGCGAAGCCGGTCTGCGAATGGCGCGCCATCGGCCAGACGGCGCCGACGTTGAACAGCGGCACGCACACGCCGATCAGCACCGCGATGAGCAGCAGCCCCTGCGCGCCCGCCAGCCGCTCCGACAGGGCCAGGGCGATGTACGAGTTGAAGCGGAAGGCCACCTGCGCCGCGCCGGCATGCTCGCGCGGGTCGATGTGGCGGCCCACCACCGGCAGGTGGGGCAGCGCGTACGCCATGGCGATGCCGCTGACCCCCAGCAGCAGGCCCGCGCCGATGAGGCTGGAGGTGGCGCCCAGGTCGAGCGGGCTGCGCACGATCGACTGGAACAGCAGCACCGGGAACAGGAAGAAGTAGACCAGGCTCTCCACCTGCTCCCAGACCATGCGGCTGAGGGCGGTGTAGCGGCAGACCAGGTAACCACAGAGGATGAGCGCGAAGTCGGGAAGGAGGAGCTGGAGAAAATGCACGAGGCGCAGGATAGCGGAAGGCTTTCACCCGGCTGAGGGCTAACCCTAGCGGCCGCCCGTGCGCGGCGGGGGCTTCACGTTCTGCACGTACGATGCGGGGTTTCGCATCCACCGAACTACAAGGAGAGTCGTATGGAACGACGCATCTGGATCGCCGCCGCCTGCGGCGCCCTGGCCATCGCCGCCGCCCCCGCCTTCGGCCAGCAGGCCTATCCGAACAAGGTGATCCGCCTGCTGGTGCCCTTCGCGCCAGGCGGCACGACCGACATCGTCGGCCGCGTGATCGCCGAGCCCCTGGGCAGGCAGCTCGGGCAGAGCGTGATCGTGGAGAACAAGGCCGGCGGCGGCGGCGTGGTCGGCGCCCAGGAACTGGTGCGCGCGGCGCCCGACGGCTACACGCTGGGCGTGGCCACCGTGTCCACCACGGCGGCCAACCCGGCGATCAACCCGAAGATCCCGTACAACCCGATCACGGACTTCACGCCCATCATCAACATCGCGGCCACGCCGAACGTGATCGCGGTGCATCCCGGCTTCCCGGCCAAGGACTACAAGGCCTTCATCGCGGAGCTGAAGAAGAACCCGGGCAAGTACTCGTACGCCTCCTCCGGCACCGGCGGCATCGGCCACCTGCAGATGGAGCTGTTCAAGAGCATGTCGGGCACCTTCGTGACGCACATCCCGTACCGCGGCGCCGGCCCGGCGCTGAACGACACGGTGGCCGGCCAGGTGCCGATGATCTTCGATAACCTGCCCTCGGCACTGCCCTTCATCAAGGAAGGCCGGCTGGTGCCCATCGTGGTCGCCGCGCCGCAGCGCCTGAAGGAACTGCCCAACGTGCCGACCTTCAAGGAAGTGGGCCTGGAACCGGTGAACCGCCTGGCCTACTACGGCCTGGTCGGCCCCAAGGGCATGCCCAAGGAGTTCGTGCAGAAGCTGCACGATGCGACCAGCAAGGCGCTGCAGGACCCGGGCGTGCGCAAGCGCATCGAGGACACGGGCTCGATCGTCATCGGCAACACGCCGGAGCAGTTCGCCCAGCAGATCAAGTCGGAATTCGACGTCTACAAGAAGGTCGTGAACGACGCCAAGCTGAAGCTGGAGTGACGATGCGCGCCAGCGCGCCGCCCAGGTGCGAGCCGCCGGCCTGGCGGCTCGTGATCCTCCGTGACTGAGATCGACACCTTCATCGATGCCCTCTGGCTGGAGGAGGGGCTGTCGCGCAACACGCTGGCCGCCTACCGCCGCGACCTGGCGCTTTACCAGAAGTGGCTCGTTCAGCGTGGCGGCCAGCTCCATGCGACCACCGAGTCCGACCTGCACGGCTACTTCGCGGCGCGCCATTCGGTGACGAAGGCGACCTCCGCGAACCGGCGCCTCACGGTCTTCAAGCGCTACTTCCGCTGGGCGCTGCGGGAACGCCTGATCGATGCCGATCCCACGCTGCGCCTGCAGTCGGCCAAGCAGCCGCTGCGGGTGCCCAAGACCCTGACCGAAGCGCAGGTGGAGGCGCTGCTGGAAGCACCCGACACCGACACGCCGCTGGGCCTGCGCGATCGCACGATGCTGGAAGTGCTGTACGCCAGCGGCCTGCGCGTGAGCGAACTGGTGGGCCTGAAGACCTTCAACGTCGGCATGAACGAAGGCGTGGTGCGCGTGCTGGGCAAGGGCAGCAAGGAGCGCCTGGTGCCGTTCGGGCAGGTGGCCCGCGACTGGATCGTGCGCTACCTGGCCGAGGCGCGCGCGGAGATCCTGGCGGGCCAGCAGACCGAAGACTTCTTCGTCACCGCGCGGGGGCAGGGCATGACCCGGGCGATGTTCTGGGTGCTGGTGAAGAAGCACGCGCACACCGCGGGCATCACGGCGCCGCTGTCGCCGCACACGCTGCGGCACGCCTTCGCGACGCACCTGATCAACCACGGGGCCGACCTGCGCGCCGTGCAGATGCTGCTGGGGCATGCCGACATCTCGACCACCACCATCTACACCCACGTCGCCCGCGAGCGGCTCAAGGTGCTGCACTCGCAGCACCATCCGCGCGGCTGACGCCGCCGCCATGCAAGCCGCTGTCATGCCCCTGTCCCGCCGCGCCGCGCTCGCGGCGCTCGCCGCCCTTGCGTTGCCGGTGCGCGCGCAGACATGGCCGGCCCGGCCGCTGCGGATGATCGTGCCCTATCCCAGCGGCGGCATCAGCGACCTGGTGGCGCGGGCGCTCGGCGACCGGCTCGCGCAGCAGCTGGGGCAGGCGGTGATCGTCGAGAACAAGGGCGGCGCCAGCGGCACCATCGGCATGGATGCCCTGGCCAAGGCGGCGCCGGACGGCTACACGCTCGCGTTCTCCGCCATCAGCCCGCTGTCGCTGACGCCGGTGCTGAACAAGGTGCCCTACGACCCGGAGCGCGACTTCACGCCGGTCGCCAGCGTGATGATGTCGCCGGTGCTGCTGCTGGCGACTCCCGCCACAGCGGCCCGCGATTTCCGCGAGTTGCTGGCCCGCGCCCGGGACTGGCCCGACACGGTGCGCTGGGCCACCTCGGGACAGGCCTCGCTGGGCCACCTGATGCTGGAGCACCTGCAGGCGGCGGCCAGGGTGCGCATCGTGCACATCCCGTACAAGGGCGGCGGCCAGCAGGTCACGGACGCCCTGAGCGGGCAGTTCGAGGTGCTGTCGGTCAATGCGGGCCCGGGGCTGATGGACATCGTCCGCACCGGCCGGCTGCGTCCCCTCGCCGTGGGCTCGCCGCGCCGACTCGACAGCCTGCCGCAGGTTCCGACGCTGGCCGAGCTGGGCTTTCCGGCCGCCAACCTGGCGTCGCACTTCGGGGTGTTCGCGCCGGGCAACCTGCCGCTGCGGCTGCTCGACCGCTTGAACAGCGAAGTCAACATCGCGCTGGAACATCCGGACCTGCGCGCCCGCCTGCTCGCCAGCGAGAACGTGCCCACCGGCGGCACGGCCCGCGACTTCGCCCGGCAGGTGTCGGCCGAGGCGGACAGCACGGCCCGCATCGTGCGCGCCGCCAACATCAAGGCCGAGTAGCGGCGGGAACGCCCGCCGAAGTGGTGGCGTCTATGCCCCTGAGCCCGGCAACGGAGCGCCATGCGCCGCCCGGGCACAAGGAGCCGTCCCATGTTCTTGAACAAGTCCGCGCTGCTGGCCGTCCTGGCCGCCGCCATGCTTCCCGTCTACGCCCAGCAGGGGCCCACCGATCCGCAGATCGCCGCCATCGTCGTCACCGCCAACCAGGTCGACATCGACGCCGGCAAGCTGGCGAAGAGTCGCACCAAGTCCAAGGAGGTGAGCAAGTTCGCGCAGCAGATGATCACGGACCACGGCGGCGTCAACAAGCAGGCCACCGCGCTGGTGACCAAGCTCAAGGTGAAGCCGGAGCCCAACGACACCAGCCGCAGCCTGCAGAAGGGCGGCGACGAGAACATCGCCAAGCTCAAGAAGATGAAGGGCGCCGAGTTCGACAAGGCCTACGTGGAGCACGAGGTGGCCTACCACCAGGCGGTGATCGATGCCCTCGACAAGACGCTGGTGCCTTCGGCCAGCAACGCCGAACTGAAGGACCTGCTGGTCAAGGTGCGGCCGGCCTTCGTCGCCCACCTGGACCATGCGAAGCACCTGCAGTCCTCCCTGGGCAAATGACATGGGCGCGTTGGGAAAGTTCGCGTTCGCCCTGGCCGTGGCCCTGCCTTTCGCGGCGGCGGCCGCCACGCACACGGTGACCATCGAAGGCATGAAGTTCGTGCCGGAGACGGTCACCGTGAAGAAGGGCGACCGCATCGTGTGGAAGAACAAGGACCTGGTGCCGCACACCGCGACGGTCACGGGTTCCTTCGATTCGAAGTCGATCGCCTCCGGCGCGAGCTGGAGCCATGTCGTGCGCAAGCCGGGGAGCTACGACGTGGTCTGCCGTTTCCACCCTGGCATGAAAGCGAAGCTGGTGGTGCAATGATGCGCATGAAAGCCGTCACTCCCGAAGTCCTGCGCCAGGAGATCGACGACGCGACGCTGGCGTCCCGCGTGCTCGCGGGCGACAGCGCCGCCTTCGAACTGGTCATGCGCCGCCACAACCGGCGCCTGTACCGCCTGGCGCGGGCGATGCTGCGCGATTCCGCGGAAGCGGAGGACGCACTGCAGGATGCCTACCTGGCCGCCTTCCAGGCGATGGCCAACTACCGCGGCGAGGCCAGCCTGGCCACCTGGCTGTCCCGCGTGGTCGTCAACCAGTGCCTGGGCCGGCTGCGCCGCCAGGCGCGCCGCGACAACATCGTGCCCATGGTCTCGATGGATGGCGCGGAGGAACAGGAGCATGCCGCCATGCCCAGCGACAAATTCGACGCGCCGGACCAGGCGTACGCGCGCGCGGAGCTGAGGGCGGTGCTCGAGCGCAAGCTCGACGAGCTGCCCGAGGCCTTCCGCACGGTGTTCATGCTGCGCTGCGTGGAGGAACTGAGCGTGGAGGAAACTGCGCAGATCCTCAACATCCCCGAGGCGACGGTGCGCACGCGGCACTTCCGCGCGCGCGGGCTGCTGCGCGAGTCGCTGGCGCAGGACATCGACGGCGCCGAGCGCGAGATCTTCTCGTTCGACGGCGAGCGCTGCGATCGCATCGTGGCGCGCGTGATGCGCCGGCTGGCCGAGGGAGGCTGAGGAGGGCTGGGCTTCAGTGGGTCCAGTCGTGCGCCGCCAGCGCCCGCGCCAGGTGGTCGATCAGCAGGCGCACCTTGGGCAGCACGTGCTTGCGGCTGGGGTACACGGCATAGATGCCCAGCTCCAGCGTCTTCCACTGCGGCAGCACCTCGACCAGCGTGCCGGCGCGCAGGTCCTCGGCCACCAGGAAGGAAGGCTGCAGGATGATCCCCTGGTGCAGCAGCGCGACGGCGCGGCAGGTGTCGCCGCTGTTGGTGCGCAGGCGCGGCTGCACCTTCACCGTCACGGCGCCCTCGGGGCCCGTGAACTCCCAGGACTCGCCGATCGACAGCAGGTTGTACGCGAGCACCTGGTGCCGCGCCAGGTCGGACGGATGCTTCGGCCGGCCATGCGCCTTCAGGTAGCGCGGTGACGCGCACAGCACGGTGCGGGTCGAGGACAGCCTGCGGCTGACCAGCGAGGAACTGGGCAGGCGGGCGATGCGCACGGCCATGTCGAAGCCTTCGTCCACCAGGTCGACCACGCGATCGGAGAGCGACAGTTCCAGCGACACGTCGGGGTGCGCCGCCATGAAGCCGGCCCACAGCGGCGCGAGGTGCAGCAAGCCGAAGGACACGGGGGCGCTGACCTTCAGCACGCCGACGGCCCGGTCGCGCCGCGCGGTGACTTCGGCCTCGGCCTCTTCGAGCACGCCCAGCACCTCCTTGCAGCGCGCATAGAACACGTCGCCCTCCTCGGTGAGCGAGAGCTTGCGCGTGGTGCGGTGGAGCAGGCGCACGCCCAGGCGCGCTTCCAGCTCCGCCACCTGCCGCGACACGGCGGGCTTGGACAACTGCATCGCGTCGGCCGCGCGCACGAAGCTGCCGGCCTCCACGACAGCGACGAACGTGCGCATTTCCTGGAAGCGGTCCATATTGATCCGGATCGTGGAACGGTGAATTGCAGTCAGGCCAGTTTATACCGGACGCCGGAATAACTACAGTGAGTGCATCGGCTTCGCGCCGCCTTCCACCTTCACAAGGAACACACCATGAAGATCACCGTCATCGGCTCCGGCAACATGGGCTCCGGCTTCGTCAAGCAACTGCGCGCCGCGGGCCATTCCGTGCGCGTCACCGGCCGCGACCAGGCCAAGGCGCAGGCGCTTGCCGCGCAGAACCCCGGCGCCGAGGCGCTGCCGCTGGACGCCGCCGCCCACGGCGCCGACGCGATCGTGCTCGCCACGCCCTTCGACCAGGCCGTCGCCGCGCTGCGCAGCCTGGGCAACATCGACGGCAAGGTGGTGATCGACGTCACCAACCCGCTCACCCCCGACTACATGGGGCTGACCGTCGGGCACAGCACGTCGGCCGCCGAGCAGATCCAACAGGCCGTGCCCGGCGCGCTGGTGGTCAAGGGCTTCAACACCGTGTTCGCGCAGGTGCTCGCGGCCGGCGCGCGGCTCTCGGGCCAGCCGGTCACCGTGTTCGTGGCCGGAGACAGCGAGCAGGGCAAGCAGACGGCGCGCACCGTGGCCGAGAGCATGGGCTTTGCCGTGATGGACGCGGGCGGGCTGAAGAACGCGCGCTACCTGGAGCCGCTGGCCGGACTGAACATCTTCTTTGGCTACGGCGCGGGCCTCGGCACCTCCATCGCCCCCACCTGGCAACGGCAGGGCTGAGCCCTCGGGCGCGGCAATTGCGGCCCGCTTGATGCAGCGCAACTGGCTGCATCGGGCACAGCGCGGATGCGCCGGGCCGCGACCTAGACTTTGGTCTCGCCAGGCCCCCGCCTGAAGGAGATCCCGTGTTCCGTCCCCTCGCCATCGCCCTCGCCGCACTGGCTGTGCTCGGCGGCTGTTCGCAGCAGGATTCCGGCGCCGCCGTTGCGGCTGCCGGCAGTCCATCGACCGCGGCACCGGCCGCACCGCAGGCACCCGCCGCCCCGGTCGCACCGGCCGTTGCCGCCCCGCAAGCCACCGCCCAGGCTCCCGCCCCCTCCAACGAGATCTTCAGCACCGCACCCGCGCAGCCGGCCGCGGCCGTCAACGTCGGCAAGGTCCTGCAGTTGCAGCACGGTGGCGGCTACACCTATGCCGAAGTGCAGACCGCCGCCGGCCAGAAGGTGTGGATTGCCGGCTCGCAGATCGACGTCAAGCCGGGCACCGAAGTGCAGTGGGGCAACTACGCGGTGATGCGCGACTTCACGGCGAAGTCGCTGGGCCGCACCTTCCCCGAGATCCTGTTCGTGGACCGCTGGGGTCCCGTGGGGCAGGCCGCCAAGGCGGTCGCACCGCACGGCAGCTTCCCGAACCCGCAGGCCGCCGGCACCGAGGGCGGCCCGACCGCCAGCGGCACGGTCAAGAGCGTGACCCATGCGGGCGGCTACAGCTACATCGAGGTGGACCAGGGCGGCAAGACCGTCTGGGTCGCCGCCACCGAGACGCCCATGAAGAAGGGCGACAAGGTGCAGTGGCAGGGCGCGAGCGAGATGCGCAACTTCACGGCGAAGTCGCTGGGCCGCACGTTCGACCAGATCCTCTTCGCCCAGTCGGTGGCGGTTGCGAAGTAGGCAGTGGGAAGCGGTGGTCGCGCGTCTCTGGAACGGGCACGCGGATCGCGCGCTGGAGCAGCGGGCCGGAAGGCCGGCTGCCCCGCTTTCGCCGGCAGCTCAGGTGGCCGGGGTGCAATCCTGGCGGCAACAGAACTGCCGCGTCCCCGCGAGGAGGAAGGACCGCAGCTGCGAGCGCGGCCGGTGCCGGCCGCAGCGGAAGCAGCTCATGGTGGCCCCGAACGCACCGGGGAAGTCGCTGCCGGTGCTCTTGCTGACGTAGCGCAGGCCATCGGCCTTCACCTCCGTCTTCACTTCCTGTTTCCAGCGGAAGTTGCCGGGCGGGACGGTCACTCCGCCTGCTGTCCGGGTTGCGGCGGGGAATCGGGCTGCGCCAGCACCTGCTCCTCGCCCGGAGCCTCCGGCGGCGCTTCCTTCTTCTGGGCCTTCTCTTCCTTCTTGCGCTTTTTCTCCAGCTCCCGCTGGCGCTTGGCGAATCCGTAGTTCGGTTTGGCCATGGTTTCTCCGCGATGTGTTCCCGATTGCCGCGCGGCGACGCGCAGCGCGGCGCCGGCGCCAAGAGATCAACGGTGGGAGATTCGACTGCGACCCGACCTTGCGGTCGGATTGGGAAGAGGCCTCAGGATGACGGTCTTGCAGGACGCCGGGCGATTCCATCGTACATGATCCGCATCCGCGCTGCGGCCATTTGGGCCACCGGGCGCCGTGGCCGCTCAGCCGGCGGTGCCGGCCGGCGCGTCACCCTGCATGAGTTCGGCCATCTCCGCGTCCGTGAAGCCGGCGCGGCGGCGCGCCTCCATGTTGAAGGGCGGAAAGAGCCGGGGCGCCACATGGCGGCGCGCCAGCTCCCGGTAGTGCCGCAGCGGATCGAGTCCCTCGCGTTCGCACAGCCAGCGGTACCAGTGGTTGCCGATGGCGACGTGCCCCACCTCGTCGCGCAGGATCACGTCGAGGATCTCCACCGCGCGCAGCGCCTGCGGCGTGCCCACCTTGCGCAGGTTGTCCTGGATCCTCGGCGTCGCATCGAGCCCGCGCGCTTCCAGCGTGCGCGGCACGAGGGCCATGCGGGCGACGATGTCGTCGCGCGTTTTCTCGCACATGGTCCAGAGGCCGTCGTGCGCATCGAAATCACCATAGGCGAACCCGAGCGAGGCGAGGTGGTCCGCAAGCAGGCCGAAGTGCAGGGCCTCTTCCGCGGCCACGCGCAGCCAGTCCTCGTGGAAGGCGCGCGGCATGCCTTCGAAACGCCACGCTGCGTCGAGAGCCAGGTTGATGGCGTTGAATTCGATGTGCGCGATGGCGTGCAGCAGCGCGGCCAGGCCCTCGGGCTTCGTGGGCGCGCGGCGCGGCACTTTCGCCGGATGCACGAGGGGCGGGCGCTCGGGGCGGCCGGGCAGCGCGGCCGGCGCCACGGGCGCCTGC
>NZ_JBFUKP010000032.1:0-32867 GCF_056400765.1 Ramlibacter sp. P4_H7 | reverse complement strand
GCCGGCCGCAGGACTTCGTGCACGCCGTCGGTGGTCAGCACGAAGGTGTCGCCTTCGGCCAGCGGCACGCTGCGGTAGTCGATCTCCACCTGGCCCGAGACGCCCAGCGCGCGGCCGAGGTAGCTGTGGCCGCCGCCCGCGTGGACGCGGTGGTCCGTGGTGAGCTGTTCCAGCGTGCTGCCCTGGAGCTGCCAGATCCGCGCGTCGCCGACGTGGAACAGGTGCGCCGTGCGCGAGCGCACCACCAGCGCGCTGAACGTGCAGACCCACCCGCGGTCCTTGTCCCAGCGGCCCGCGCCCTGCTGGGTCTGCGCGAACAGCCAGCTGTTGGTGGCGGCCAGCACGCGTTCGGCGGAGCGCTGGACCGACCACGCATCGGGCGTGCAGTAGTAGTCCTCCAGGAATCCGGAGACGGCGGCCTGGCTGGCCAGCTGGCTCACGTCACTGCTGCTGATGCCGTCGGCCAGCGCGATGGCGGCGCCCTTGGTGTGGAGCGACGCCCCGGCCGGGACGGTGGCGCCGCAGAAATCCTGGTTGGCGGGCTTGCGGCCGGCTTCGCAGTGCTGGCCGACCCGGACCTGCAGCGCGCCCGCCATCGGCTCAGGCGACGCGCTTGAGCGGGCCGTCGCCGTCGGCGGCGATGCTGGAGCGCTTGGGCGCGGTGCGCACGTGCGTGGCGTACAGCGTCAGGCCGGTGAAGGCCAGGCCGCCCACCAGGTTGCCCAGCACGGTGGGGATCTCGTTCCAGATCAGGTAGTCCAGGATGGTGAAGTGCGCGCCCAGCAGCAGGCCCGAGGGGAACAGGAACATGTTCACGATCGAGTGCTCGAAGACCATGTAGAAGAACAGCATGATGGGCATCCACATCGCGATCACCTTGCCGCTGACGTGCGTGGAGATCATCGCACCGACCACGCCGGCCGACACCATCCAGTTGCACAGCACGCCGCGCACGAACAGCGTCAGCATGCCGGCCGCGCCGAACTTCTGGTAGCCCAGCGTCCGGTTCTCGCCCACCACGCCGATGGCCTTGCCCACCGCGTTGGGCTCGGTGGAGAAGCCGTAGGTGACGTAGATCGCCATCATCAGGGCCACCGTGAAGGCGCCCGCGAAGTTGCCGCAGAACACCAGGCCCCAGTTGCGCAGCACGCCCTTCAGGGTAACGCCCGGGCGCTTGTCGATGAGGGCCAGCGGCGCCAGCACGAACACGCCGGTCAGCAGGTCGAAGCCGAACAGGTACAGCATGCAGAAGCCCACCGGGAACAGCACGGCGCCCAGCAGCGGCTGGCCGGTCTGCACGTTGATGGTGACGGCGAACCACGCGGCCAGGGCGAGGATGGCGCCGGCCATGTAGGCCCGCACCAGCGTGTCGCGCGTGGACATGAAGATCTTGGATTCGCCGGCGTCGACCATCTTGCTGACGAATTCGGAAGGGGCGAGGTAGGCCACTGGAAGCTCCTGGAAGGGGTTTTCTCGGAAATGCGGGGAGGTCGGATCGCTGCGCGCGCCCGATGGGGACGCGTGAGCGAAAGATCGCCGCCGGCCCGGTGTCCTGGATGCACGGCGCTGTGCATCGGAAGCGCACGGCGTTGTGCGCAGGCCGGCACCAAGTTCAGCTTCGGTGCCGGGGTTGGCCGGGGTCAGACAGGAGCAGAAGACGCAAGCACCGTGCCAGTGCCGTCAGGGGGGAATGCCATGTCCCGGTGCGCCGTCGGGGGTGGAACCGAAGTCTCTTGGTGCGCGCAGGGGATGCGCGCACCTTGCGGGTGCCCCGGGAACGTGCGCGAGCACGTGCCGCGCGATCGCGCGCGGGCGCCGCGCGGCGCCAGCTTCAGCCGCCCAGGATCTCGAAGGGGCCGCCCCGTTCCAGCGCCGCCTGGTAGGCCGGCCGCGCGTGCACGCGCCCGAGCCAGTCCATCAGTCGCGGCCGCCGCGCGTCCAGCCCGCCGCGCGCCTGCGCCGCTTCCAGCGGGAAACTCATTTGCACGTCGGCGGCGGTGAACGCCGGCCCGGCGAACCAGTCGCGGTCCTTCAGTTCCTGCTCCAGGAAGTCCAGGTGCGTGCGCAGGTTCGGCAGCACGAAGGCCTTGCGCACCTTGTCGGCGATGCCGCGCGCCACCGGCTTGACGAAGAACGGCATCGGCGCCGACTCCACCCGGTCGAAGACCAGCTTGAGCAGCAGCGGTGGCATCAGCGAGCCCTCCGCGTAGTGCATCCAGTAGCTGAAGCGCGTGCGTTCCGGCGTGCCGGCCAGCGGGGCCAGCCGTCCGGCCCCATACCGGTCGGCGAGGTACTCCAGGATGGCGCCGGACTCCGCCAGCGTCAGGTCGCCATCGCTGATCACCGGCGATTTGCCCAGCGGGTGCACCGCGCGCAGTTCCGGCGGGGCCAGCATCGTCTGCGGATCGCGTTCGTAGCGGCGGACCTCGTACGGAAGCTGCAGTTCCTCCAGCAGCCACAGCACGCGCTGCGAACGCGAGTTGTTCAGGTGGTGCACGACGATCATGGGCGCTCCCGGTTGGAGGAGCGCATGGTACGCCGCGGGCGTTGGCGCGCCTCAGCCCCCGCGCAGGCGATCGGCCTCGGCCCGGATCTGCTCGCCGTGCTGGTCGAGCGTGGGCGCGGCGAAGGCGGCGGGTCCCGGCGTGCGGTCGAACTTCCAGGCGCCGGCGAAGCCCCGGTAGCTGCCCACCGCGGGATGCTCGAAGCGAGTGACCAGCGCCTCGGCCTGCGCCTGCGGAAAATCGAACATGTCCTCGACCTCGCGCGCCGCCGCGCACGGCACCTCTTCGCCGAACAGCGCTTCCCATTCGAGCGCGCTGCGCGTCGCCAGCGCGGCATGCAGCCGCGGCACGATCTCCTGCGCGTGCTGCGCGCGCTTGCGCACGCTGTCGTAGCGCTCCACCATCAGTTCCGCCAGGCCGGTCTTCTCGCACAGCGCCTGCCAGAAATGCGGCGTGTTCGCGGAGATGTAGAGCCAGCCCTCGCGCGTGGGATGGATGCCGGTGATGCCGCCGGAGCGCATGTCGCGGCCCACCTCGCGCGGCTCGCCCTCGGCCCACACCAGGCGCGCCGACTGCATGGCGAGCGCCGAGCGCAGCAGCGACACGCCGACGTACTGGCCCTCGCCGCTCTTCTCGCGCTCGTACAGGGCGGCCGACACGCCGCCGGCCACCAGCGATGCGGCGTAGTAGTCCACGACCGAGCCATAGAGGATCTCGGGCGGGCCGCCGGACGGGCCCTGCATCGCCGCCATGCCGGTCATGGTCTGCAGCACCTGGTCGTAGCCCGCCTTGTCCTTCAGCGGGCCGGTCTCGCCATAGCCGGTGACGGCGCAGTACACCAGCCGCGGGTTCACCGCACACAGCTGCTCGTAGGCGATGCCCAGGCGCGCCGGCACCTCGGGGCGGAAGTTGTGCACCAGCACGTCGGCCGTGCGCACCAGGGCCAGCAGCCGCTCGCGGTCCTCGGGCTGCTTGAGGTCCAGCACCACGCCGCGCTTGCTGCGGTTGACGCCCAGGAAGGCGCGGCTTTCCGCCTCCAGCGTGGACGGGTACTTGCGCAGGTTGTCGCCGGCAGGCGGCTCGACCTTGAGGACCTCGCAGCCCAGGTCGGCCAGCAGCGCGCAGCCGTAGGGGCCCGCGATGTAGGCGCTGAGGTCGAGGACGCGGATGCCGGCAAGCGGTCCGGAAGTTCGGCTCATGGGGAATCTCCCTGGATTCAGGCTTCGGGCAGCAGCCCCAGGCGGTGCGCGGTCGCGACGATGCCGCGCGCGCGCAGCAGGAAAGGCCGGTCGATCATGCGGCCATCGACCAGGAAGGCGCCGACGCCCTGCGCGCCGGCCGCCTGCGCGGCCTGCACGACCCGCAGCGCGTGCGCGATCTCCTCGTCGCTGGGCCGGAAGGCCTCGTTGGCCAGAGCGACCTGGCTCGGGTGGATGCAGGTCTTGCCGGCAAAGCCCAGTCGGCGGGCCAGCTGCGCTTCGGCCAGGTAGCCCTCGCTGTCGCGCACATCAGCGAAGGCGCCGTCGTAGGCGTCCACGCCCGCTTCGCCCGCGGCCATGCGCACGGCGACCAGCACCTGCTGCACGGCAGCCGTCTCTCGCCGGGCGATGCCCAGCGGCTCGAACAGGTCGCCCAGCCCCACCTGCAGGCCCATCACGCGCGGGTCGGCGCCGGCGATGGCGGCGGCGTCGCGCAGCGCGCGCGGCGTCTCGATGTTCAGCAGCAGCCGCACTGGCTGTGCCACGCCATTGGCCCGCTCGGCGCGCGCGATGGCCTCGCTGGCCGCTCGCACGTCGTCGGCCGATTGCGGCTTGGGCAGGTTCAGCACATCCACTCCGGTCTGCACGATGGCCGCGAGGTCCGCCTCGAAGTGCGGCGTGTCCATGGCGTTGACGCGCACGATCACCAGCTTGCCGCCGGCCTGCGGGCTGGAGCGAAGCCAGTCGCGCACGAGGCCGCGGGCCTCGCCCTTGCGATCCTCGACGACGGCATCCTCCAGGTCGATGGAGATCGCGTCGGCGGCGCCGGCCAGCGCCTTGGAGAACAGTTCCGGCCGCGAGCCGGGGACGAACAGCTTGCTTCTCATGCCCCGCAGGATAGCGGTCCGCGGGCCGGGACGACACGGCCCTCGCGCACCTGTTCCAGCCACGAAATGCCCAGCAGCGCCATGTTGCGGTGGATCTCCTGCTGCAGCAGGCCAATGCCGTGGCGCACGCCGGCCTCGCCCGCGACCGCGGCGGCATAGAGGAACGGGCGGCCCACGAACACGAAGCGGGCGCCGAGCGCGATCGCCTTGAGCACGTCGCTGCCGCGGCGCACGCCGCTGTCCATCATCACCGGCAGCTCGGGCACTGCGGCCACCACCTGGGGCAGGGCGTGCAGCGGTGCCACCGCGCCATCGAGCTGGCGGCCGCCGTGGTTGGAGACGATCAGGCCGTCGGCGCCGCAATCGCGGGCCGATCGCGCATCGTCCGCGCTCAGGATGCCCTTGACCACCAGCTTGCCCGGCCAGCGCGCGCGGATCAGCCGCAGGTGCTCCCAGCCCAGGTGGTCGCGGGCGCCGAAGTCGCGCACCGCGTTGTGCGACAGGATGGGGGCGCCGCGCACCGCCTGCGAATTCTCGAAGTGCGGCATGCCGTGCGTGGCCAGCGTGCGCAAGGCGGTGCCGAGCAGCCAGCGCGGATGCGTGAGCCCTTGCCATGCCAGCGAAAGGCTGGGCCGCAGCGGGCTGGAGAAGCCCACGCGCACGTGGTTCTCGCGGTTGCCGGAGACGGCGGTGTCGGCCGTCACCACCAGCGTGCCGTAGCCCGCCCGCGTCACCCGGTCGATCAGCGCCTCGATGCGCGCCGGCTCGCCCGGCACGTAGGCCTGGAACCAGGCGTGCTCGTTGGCGCGGCGCACCTCTTCCAGCGGGATCAGGCCGGTGCCGCTGCACAGCATGGGGATGTTCGAGGCCGCAGCTGCGCGCGCCAGCGCGAGGTCGCCGCGGTAGGCGCTGAGCGCGCACATGCCCATGGGAGCGATGCCGAAAGGCGCATCCCAGGTGCGGCCGAACAGCATGGTGGCCTGCGAGCGCTGTGCCACGCCCTGCAGCACGCGCGTGACGAAGCCGTAGTCGGCGAAGGCGGCGCGGTTGCCGGCAAGGGAGGCATCGGTTTCGCAGCCGCCCGCCACGTAGCCGAAGACCGGCCGCGGCAGCACGCGCCGGGCGGCCGGCTCGAAGTCGTCGAGCGACAGGATGCCGCGCAGGCTGCGCGGCGTGCCGGGCGCCACGGTGCGCGAGCCGCCGCCGGTGGCGACAGCCTGGGCAGGGACCGCGCTCACTGCACGCCCCTCATTCGGGTTTGATGTCGGCGGCCTTGGCCACCTGCTTCCAGCGCTCGATCTCGGCGGCGATGAAGGCCTCGAACTCCGCCGGCTTCATCGATGCGGGCTCGGCGCCTTCCTTGAGGAAGAACTCCTTCATCTCGGCCGACAGGATGATCTTGTTGATCTCCGCATTGAGGCGGTCCACCACCGGCTGCGGCGTGCCCGCCGGCGCCAGCACGCCCCACCACAGCTCGCTGGCGCTGCCCTTGTAGCCGGACTGCTCCAGCGACGGCAGCTCGGGCGCCACCGGCGAACGGTGGGCCGAAGTCACGGCCAGCGCGCGCACGCGGCCACCCTTCACCTGCCCGAGGATGGAAGGCGCGCTGGCCACCAGCAGCTGGATCTGGCCGCCCAGCAAGTCGGTGGTGGCGGGACCCATGCCCTTGTACGGGACGTGCGTCAGCTTGATGCCGGCGGCATCGGAGAACAGCTCGGTGGCGAAGTGGTTGATGCTTCCGGCGCCCGAGGTGCCGTAGTTCAGCTTGCCCGGGTTCGCCTTCGCGGCCGCGACCAGGTCGCCGATCGTCTTGTACGGCGATTCGTTGGGCACCGTCACCAGCAGCGGGCCCTTGCCCAGCATCGCCACCGGCTTGAAGCTCTTGACCGCGTCGTACTGCAGGTTGGTGCGGATCGCCGCGCCCGTTGTGAAGGTGGAGGACAGCACGACCAGGTTGTAGCCGTCGGGCGGCGCCTTGGCGACGTAGGCGTTGGCGATCACGCCGCCACCCGCGGGCTTGTTGTCCACCACCACCGGCTGGCCCAGGGCCTCCGACAGCTTCTTGCCGATCGCGCGGGCGAAGGTGTCGTTGGAGCCGCCGGGCGCGCTGCCCACCACCAGCGTCACGGGCTTGGCCGGCCAGGCCGGCGCCTGGGCCGCACAGGCGAGCGGCAGGGCGAAAACGCAGCCGAGTGCCGCGCGCAAAACCAAAGTCTTCATCCATGTCTCCTTCGTCTTGGAACGGGCCTCACTCGATGCGGATGTTGGCCTCGCGGATCAGCGTACCCCACTTGGCGTGCTCGGCGCGGATGTGCGCGGCGAACTGCTGCGGCGTGCCGGGCGTGGGCTCGCTGCCTTCCTGCACCAGCTTGTCCTTCACGTCGGCACGCGCCAGGATCTTCACCGTCTCCGCGTTGATGCGTGCGACCGCGTCGGCCGGCATGCCGGCGGGACCGACCAGGCCCAGCCAGGTCGTCGCGTCGAAGCCGGCATAGCCTTGCTCCGCCACTGTGGGCACGTTGGGCAGGGCGCTGATGCGCCGCGCCGAACTCACGGCCAGCGCGCGGATCTTGCCGGCGGCCAGCTGGCCCATCACCGACACGGTGCTGCCGAAGTAGGTCTCCACCTGGCCGCCCAGAAGGTCGGTCATCGCCGGGCCCGCGCCCTTGTACGGCACCTGCAGCACCTGGATGCCGGCACGCCGCTCCAGCAGTTCGCCCGCCAGGTGGCCCACGGTGCCGTTGCCGGCCTGCGCGATGCCCATCTTGCCGGGCTTCGCCTTGGCGGCCTGCACGAAGTCGGCCAGCGTCCTGAAGGGCGAGTCCTGCCGCACGACCAGCACCACCGGCTGCTCGGCGACCGACACGATGGGCGTGAGGTCCTTCAGCGGATCGAAGGGCATCTTTGGGTAGAGCGAGGGATTGATGGCGAGGTTGGCGGCCTGGCCCATGCCGATGGTGTAGCCATCGGGCACGGCCTTCGCGACCGCGTCGAGCCCGATGTTGCCGCCGGCGCCCGGCTTGTTGTCGATGACGACGGTCCACCCGAGCAGCGTGCTGAGCTTCTCCGCGACCATGCGCGAGGCGGTGTCGGTGCCGCCGCCGGGCGGGAAGGGCACCACGAGGCGGATCGGGCGCGCGGGATAGGCGCCGCCTCCCTGCGCGAAGGCAGTGGCCGCGGAGGCCGCGAGGGCGGCGGCGAGGAAGTCGCGTCTTTGCATTCTTGTCTCCTTGGATGTTCTCGTCGTCAGACCGGGCAGCCCTTCTGGCGCAGCAGGGCTTTGAAGCGTTCGGGGTCCGGCGTGCCGGCGCGGTTGCCGGCACGGATTTTCTCCTCGCGCGCCGCGTGGGCCCGCACCTGGGGCAACAGCGTAGCGGCTTGCGCGGCCGGGATGCACACCACGCCGTCGGCATCGCCGAGGATCAGGTCGCCCGGCGCGACGCTCAGGCCGGCGCAGGCGATGGGCACGTTCACCTCGCCCGGGCCATCCTTGCTGGGGCCGCGGTGCGTGTGGCCGCGGGCGTAGACGGCGATGCCGCCCTCGGCCCATTCGGCGAGGTCGCGTACCGCGCCGTCCACCACGAAGCCCGCGATGCCGCGGGCCTGCGCCGTGGTGCGCATCAGGCCGCCGATGAGGGCTTGCGTGAGGTCGCCGGCGCCGTCGATCACGATCACGTCGCCCGGCTGGGCCATCTGCAGGGCCACGTGGATCATCAGGTTGTCGCCCGGGCGCACGCGCACCGTGAGGGCCGGGCCGCAGAGCGCCAGGCGCAGGTCGCCGTGGTACGCATGAAGGCCCAGCGCGCCGACGCCGCGGCCCATGCAATCGCTGGCGTGGGCGGCGGGCACGCCGCGGAAGGCGGCGACGAGTTCGGGATCGATGGGGGTGGCGCGCGGGTTCACGGCATAGCCCGCGGGCCAGGTGGCGTTGTTGCTGCTCATGTCAGGTGGGGGTGGTGGCGAAAACTTCGGGATTGACGCAGCTGCGCGCATCGGGCGGCTGGCCTTGCAGGAAACCGAGCACGTTGCGAGCGGCGCCTTCGGCCATCGCATCGAGCGCGGCGGTCGTGGAGCCGCCCACGTGCGGCGTGAGGACGACAGTGGGCAGTTGCGTGAGCGGGTGGCCCGCCGGCAGCGGTTCGATGGCCATGGTGTCGAGCCCGGCGCCGGCCAGGCGGCCGTCGCGCAGCCGGGCGATCAGCTCGGGCTCGTCCACCACCTCACCGCGGGCGGTGTTCACCAGCAGCGCGCCACGTGGCAGCAGTTCGAGCGCGCGGGCACCGATCAGGCCGCGCGTCTTCTTCGTGAGCGGCACGTGCAGGCTCAGCACGTCGCTCACCGGCAGCAATGCCTCCAGGGTGGAATGCAGCTGTACGCCGGGCACGGGCGACGGACCTTGCAGCATGGGATCGTGCGCATGCACCTCCATGCCGAGCGCCTGCGCCACGCGCGCCACGCGCTGGCCCACCTGCCCGAAGCCGAGCAGGCCCAGGCGCCGGCCCGCGAGCTGCAGGCCGTCCTGCGCGCGGGTCCAGCGGCCGGCGCGCAGCTCGTGGTCCAGGTGCGCGATGCGGCGGGCGGCGGCCAGCATCAGGCCGAGAGTGAGTTCCGCCACCGATTGCGCATTGGCGCCCGGTGTCACGTACACGGGCACGCCGCGGCGGGTGGCGGCGTCCACCGCGATGTTGCTCACGCCGATGCCGTGCTTGGAGATCACCTTCAGGCTGGGGCAGGCCGCGATGGCCGCGGCCGAAAGCTGCGCGGTGCGCGAGATCACGGCGTCGAAGCGCTTGGCGGCCATCAGCCGTTCCACTTCGGCCGCGTCGTCCGCGTCACGCAGGAAGGTGAGGGTGCAGCCCTGCTGCTGCAGCAGGGCCAGGCCGGCGGGCGCCAGTTGGGGCGCGGTCACGAACACTTCGAACGTCATGGCGGCGGATTCTGGGAGCCGCGACTCATTCCGTCCATTCGATAATGGGTATCGAATCATCACTTTCGCGAATCGATGGACCTGCACCTGCGCGACCTGCGCTTCTTCGAGACCGTGGCGGAACTGGGGCACCTGGGGCGCGCCGCCGAACAGGTGGGCCGCTCGCAGCCGGCCCTGACCAAGTGCATCCAGCGGCTGGAGCAGGTGATCGGCAGCCCGCTGTTCGAGCGCGCCGGCCGCGGCATCCGGCTCACGCCCGTGGGCGAGGTGTTGCTGGCCCGCTGCCGGCTGCTGCGCTCGGCCAGCGACGAGGTGGTGCGCGAGGTGCGCGATTTCGCGCAGGGCTCCGCCGGCCAGGTCGTGCTGGGCAGCGGACCGATCGCGGCGGAGCACCTGGTGCCCGAGTTGTGCCGGGCGGTGCTGGCCGATGCGCCGCGCGTGAAGATCGACGTGGTGGTTGGCCCCAGCTACGAGCTGCGCGCGCAGCTGCGCCAGGGCAAGCTGGACCTGCTGGTGGGCCTGGCGGTCGACAGCGACCCCGAGCTGGTGTCGCATCCGCTGGTGGAGGACGTGGTGGTGGTCGCGGCCGACCGCTCCCATCCGATCTTTCGGCGCCAGCGGGTGCAGATGCCCGCGCTGCTGGAGTACGGCTGGGCGCTGCCCAGTGCGCACATCCCCAGCCGCCAGTGGCTGGACCTCGCGTTCAGCGCGCGCGGCCTGCCCGCGCCCGACGTGAAGCTGGAAAGCGGCTCGATCGCGCTGCTGCCGCGGATGGTGGCGCGCACGGAATTGCTCACGTTCGTGTCGCGCCACTCGCTCGCGCTGAAGCGCGGCGCGGCGTTGCGCGAGGTCAAGCTCCAGGCCACGACGCTGCGGCGCAGCCTGGGCGTGACGCACCGACGCGCGGGCTACCTGTCGCCGGCCGCGCAGCGGGTGCTGAAGCTGTTGAAGCAGAAGGGGAAGAGCTTGTTCGCCGTCGCAGGCTGAGTCGACTCGCAGCGGCGTGCGCGCAGCGAGCCTCCACGCTCAAGGTGCGAGCGACAACAGGCGAGCGCAGGAGATGACCGGTCCGTCCGCATCCTCTTGCGCACAGCGCAACGAGGGCTCGGACGCGCTTCCGGCGATGCCGATCTCGGCATCCTCCGGGATGTGCATGGGGGCGACCGGTGGCGCATTGCTGACGCGGATCTGGCCATTCGGCGCCATGCTGATGCCGCCGCCGAGGTCGAGCTGTGCCTCGTCCACGAAGATGGGTCCGACCACCAGGATCGCTCCATAGAAGAGCACGGTGGCGAAGAGCAGGGTCTTGTCGGTGTCGAGCACGGTGGTCCCCCTCGTTGGAGCGCTGGCTCGCGTGCACCCGCCGAGCTCTGGGCTCCAGATTCCTCCACTGACCTTCTGAAGAAACAGTTTGCGCAAGATGCATCCGCCGTGCAATCACGCAGAGGCGCTACACGGAAGAGCAGTGCACGGATGAGCGCACCCAGGGCGGGAGGCCGAGCGCGAACTCCTTCAAGCCGCGTCGTGGAAGATCAGCCCGAGCGTGCTGCGCGTTCCGCCGTGGATGCGGCTCACCCCGTGCCGCATGGTCACGCGATAGGTGCCCCGCGTGCCCGGCACGGGCCGGTGCCGGACCGCGAACACCGCCGCATCGCCCTGGCGCAGCGGCACGACCCGTGGTCGCGACTGCATGCGCGGCCTTTGCTCCGTGAGCACGAGCTCGCCACCCTCGAAGTCCGTCCCCGGCCGTGACAGCAGGACCACGACCTGCAGGGGGAAGACGTGCTCACCGTACAGGTCCTGGTGCAGGCAGTTGAAGTCGCCCGCCCCATAGCGAAGCAGCAGCGGCGTTGCGCGGTCCTGTCCCGCGGCATGGCAGCGTGCCAGGTACCCGGCATGCGACGCTGGAAACCGCGGCTCCAGTCCGAGCGATGCATGCCATCGGTTGGCCGTCGCAACCAGCCGGCCGTAGAGCGCGGTGCGCAGCTGCGCGACGACGCCGGGCAACGGGTAGTCGAAGTACTGGTATTCGCCGCGACCGAAACCATGGCGCGCCATCACGACCCGGCTGCGGAAGGTCGACTCGCCTCCGGACTCGTACAGCGCTGCGAGTTCGGTGCACGCGGTGTGCGCGAGCAGCGCGGGCAGCACCGCGACGCCCTCGTCGTCGAGGCCGGTCTCGACGCTTCGCCAGTCATAGCCGGCAACGCGGTCGTGCGATGCACGCACGGGACTCTGTTCGGGGTGCAAAGCGGCCATGGAAGGAAGATAAGGCGGCAAGTCCATGTGGTCTGGCCGGATCCGGACACATGGTGCGTGCGTGCCCATCCCGCCAACCGGCCGTTCGCGTGCGCGAATGCATGGCGCTTTGGAGCCAATGCGCCGACCAGCTTGATCAGAAAGTAGTGAGTTTGCGAGCGCGCACGCTGGCTATGCACGCCACCGGCACGAACAGCTCATTGGCACGGCGACGGGCGTCGCGAACAATCGAGTTCCCCGTAGCGCACCGGGCGCATGCGAGAGGGCCGTGCGCAGTTGGCTCGATCGCCCAATACCCGCGAGGGCCCTCAGTTTCGCGAGGCGCGATCTCCCGTTCCCTGGAGATCGGCGTCCGCAGCAACTGGGGGCCTCAGCGATTCAGGAACAGCAGCGCGTAGCCCACCACGGCGATCGCGGCGTGGACCAGCACGATGGCTTTCGGCAGGGGCAGCTTCCGGTCGTGGTAGGCGAGGTTGAGAAACACGCCACCCAGCGCCGCGAGCACCAGCAGCGCGATGCCGCCCCAGACCATCGTTCCCACGCCGGCGGTGAAGGCGGCGTACAGCAGCAGCGTCAAGCCGCTGCCCGCCAGCAGGCCGTGCAGCATGGCGAGCCACGAAGGCGGCCGGTCGTGACCGCTGAAGCGCAGCGCCGCCATCGCGATGCCGCCTGCGGCGGTGACGCCCAGCAGGATGACCGCCGTTTTCAACAGGGCCGCTGGATCCATCGTCCACACTCCTTGGGATGCCTCCGCACCGAGGCCGGCAGTCTACGTGCCAGGGCCGTGCTGGCGAGTAGGACTCGTTCGACATCCCGCGTTCCCCCGACGGGTGTCGTCGAGGAGCGCCCTAGCGTCGCCGTGGCGGAACCACGCCGGCGAAGATCTCGAAGCTCTTCCAACGGGGCTCGAGAGGGGGCCCAGCCGCCTTGGGCAGGTAGGGCGACGCCTGCAACTGCTGCAGGTTCGGGATGTAGCGGGGACAGTTGGGGAAGATCGCCTCGGGCGTCACCTGGACCAGCAGCTGTGCGCCCGGGACGGCCGCCATGGCGGGGTCGTCGCGCACGATCCGCGCGCGCCCGTTCACCCGCAGGCGCTTGGGCGCGTCCCCCATGGCGATGAACAGCAATCCCACATGCGGGTTGGCGGCGATGTTGCCCAGGCTCTTGAACATGCCGTTGCCATCGTAGTCAGGAAACACCAGCAGATCGGGCGCCGCCACGCGCACAAAGCCCGCGGGGCCGCCCTTGAACGAACAATCCGGCCGGCCCTGCGCATCCGCCGTGGCCAGGAAGAAGAAGTCGACGCCCTGGATGAAGGCGGCGTCGTCCTCGTTGAACCGTTCGCGCTTGAGCTTTTCTTCCAGCCGGTCGGCGAGCGCACGGCTGCCGAAGTCGTCCTGGAGCGCGCGGTTGCCGTCGTGGTACATGCTCATGGTGGCCTCCACGCGGCCAGAATACTTCAACCCACCGGCCGCGGCCACGGACGGCGCCGCTGCACCGACACGCCTCACGGCATGGGGGCCACTCCATCCAGCTCGAGTGAGCCCGCCGTCCTGCGATCCGGCGCGAGGGCAGGGTCCGGACGGTATTTCACCGAGACGAGCACACCGGGGTGCTGCTCGGAGATCGCAAAGTGCGCGCCGATCCGCGCGGCCCTCGATCGCATGTTGGCCAACCCGCGCCCCTCGGGCGGCTTCGGCTGTCCCAGGCCTCGCCCGTCATCGGAGACGGCGATCTCGATCGCCAGCGCGTCGGCCCGCAGGCGAACGGTGACCCTCGACGCCTGGGCATGCTTGAGGACGTTGGTGAGCGCCTCCTGCACGATGCGCAGCAGCTGGAGCCGGACATGCGGCTGGATCTCGACCATGCGGCCGGTCGTCTCCTGTTCCCACGTGGAAGCCAGCCCCAGCAGGTCGAGCGCCCGCTTCCAGCCGTAGCGGAAGTTGCCCCACGCCGCCAGGAAGTCGCCTACCTGCGGGCCCATGGCGTCGAACGTCAGACGCATGTCGGCGATGCACTCGCGCAGCGCCTCGACCAGCTCGTCCTGCTCCAGGGATCCCGCTTCCGCCCGCGACAGCGTGATGAACAGGCGGGAGCCCAGCCCGTCGTGCAGGTCGCGCATGATCTTCTGCCGCTCTTCGCCGGCGGCGTTCTCCATCTGGAGGCGGCGCAGGCGCTCGAAGTTTTGCGCGAGCGCCGCTTCGCGTTCCGCCACCCGGGCTTCCAGTGTGAGGTTGAGGCGCTCGATGCCGTGCAGGGTGGCGATCAGCCGCGCGCTGAGGATGCCCCCCATCACCAGCAGCAGGATGTCGGCCCCATAGTGGAGCATGAACATGCGGTGCGCCGCGGCCTGCGGCCACACGGCGAGCAACAGCGGCGAACGCGTTGCGATGAGGTAGTCGTGAAAACCTGCAAGGACGGCCAGCGCCAGCGCCAGGCTCAGCATGGCCAAGGCCACGGTGCGCTGCCGCCACGCCGCGTAGGCGCCGATCACCAGCACGGCGACGCCGATCGGCAGCAGGCCGCCGGCCCAGACCGTGCCGATCAGGAATTCGTTGCCGCCGCTGGCCAGGTAGCCGATGGGCCCGAGCAGCCCGTACGCGAGCAGGCCCCATCGCAACCGGTGCTGGCGGATGCCGGCCAGCTGCATCGCGAACATCAGCATCACGATGACGAAGCCGCCGGTCGCACCGTGGTAGATCGTGCGCCAGACGGTCCAGCCGGTCGCCGGCATCACTTCGATGACCAGCGTCATCGTGCGAATGCCCCACAGCAGGGCCGCCGCGCCGAACAGCCCGTAGAGGGCTTCCTCGCGCCGGCGCCACCAGATGAACAGGCCCAGCAGGCCGACGATCGCGCAGGAGAGCACGGTGAACTGGGACATGGTGCGCACCCAGAACAGGCGGGTCTGGTGCGCGTTCTGCAGCTGAACCTGCGGGCCGATCTGCAGCAGCGGCATCCGTCCCTTTGAAATCGGCGTCGCGGTGACGCGGATGAACAGCTCGTTCCTGCCCTCGCGCAGCAACGCGGCCGGGATCGGTACCAGGTGCGGCCGCTCCCAGCGCACGACGACGTCCGCGCTCGGTTCCGCGAGGTAGGCCAGCGGGGATCCGTTCAGCACCAGCCGGCCGCCGCCATACAGGTACGGCAGGTAGACCGCCCAGGGATGCTCCAGCAGCTTGGCGGGGGCGTCGAACTCGATGCGGTGCCAGATCGTGCCTTCACTCCACGTGAAGGGCAGGTCCACGGTCTGCCAGTTCGCGGTGGCGGCAGGCGGCTGCAGCGCGGCGTCGAGGACCATGTCCGCCCGAAGCGGACGGGCGACCTGCGCATGGGCGCTGGCAAACAGGACCAGCACGAAAAACGCCAGGATGGCGCTGCAGCAGGCGCGGCCGATGCGGTGGAAGGCGGCCACGAGGGCGTGCCGTGCGAACCTGTCCGGCAGAAACACGGATGGGTCTGCGGCGACTCGCACCGGCATGTTCATGGCACAACCCAAATCTCCATGATGGTGGACGTGCTGCCGCTGCGTCAATCGTCCGTTCGGCCCACCCCAGCGAGCGCCTTCAGGCGATACGGCTGAACCAGAGCACGGACAGCGCCGCGGCGGTGAGCGCAACCACCGCCGACGCCAGCGCCAGCAGGGCGCTCAGCTCGGTTTCGCGCGGCGACACCTGCACCCGCGAGCCGAGGTTCTCGTAGACGCTGCGCAGCGTCTCCGCGGTGCCGGCGTGGTGGTATTCGCCGCCGGTCATGCGCGCGACCTCGCGCAGCGTGGGTTCGTCCAGCTGCATGTAGATCGGCAGGCCCTCGGTCGTGGCCGCCGATCCGTCGGCGGTTCCCAGGCCGATCACGTAGATGCGCACGCCGCGGTCGGCCGCCATCTTCGCGGCTTCGAGCGTGTCCACGCCGGTGGTGCGGCGGCCATCGCTCAGCAGGATGATCGCGGCGGAATCGTACGAGCCCGGCGCCACCGGGGTGATCTGCCTGGGGGACGGCGGCTTCGCCTTGTCGTCCAGGCCGCGTCCCTGCCGCTTGTGGCCGAACGTCATCTCTCCCACGTCGAGGCCGTGGTCCGGAAACAGCTCGGCCAGGCACAGCACGATCGCATTGCCCACCGCCGTGCCGTACTGCATCTGGAAGCCGTCGATGGCCGTCACCAGGGAATCGCGGTCCAGCGTGGCTGCCTGCGCCACCTGGCTGCTGCCGGCGAAGGTGACCAGTCCGACCTCGATGCCGCGGGGCAGGTCGCGCAGGAACAGCTTGGCCGCCTCCTGCGCGGCCGCAAGCCGGGTCGGCAGCACATCGGTGACGCGCATGCTGAGCGACACGTCCATGGCCAGCATGATCGTGCTGCGCGACCAGGGCAGCGTCACGCGCGCCACCGGCCGCGCCGCCGCGAGCAAGAGTCCGGAGCAGGCCAGCAGCAGCAGCGCGGGAGGCAGGTGCCGTCGCCAGTTGCGGCCCTCGGCGGCCGCGCGGACCACGCCCAGGCTGCTGTAGCGCACGGCCTCCTTGCGGCGCCGGCGCAGCAGCCACACGTAGGCGGCCGGCAGCAGGGGCAGCGCCAGCAGCAGCCAGAGGTACTGGGGCCAAAGGAAGAACATCGGCGTGCCTGGCGGTGGTCGTGCGGCGCGCCGTTGCGCCGCAGTGCAGGGAATCGTGCCCCGGAAGCGAAGGCTTGGCAACCGGCGCGCAGTGGGGACGGCTACTCCGCGGGATCGGCGCGCACGAACCGGCGGCCGGAACTGACACCGGTGAAGACGCCGTCGCCGACCTCCTGCAGGGATTCGCCGGCGCCCAGCAGCTTCACGAACCTGCGCAGGGGAACAATCTGCAAGGGCGGATCGTCGCCTTGCGGGCTTCCCGCCCAGTACACGACCGCAGGCATCGATTTTCCTGACGCATCGCGGACGGTGAAGTACTGCCTCGTCTGGGTTTCAACCTCATCAGCCATGGCATTCCCCTTTCCCCATTATGCTGCATTGCAGCAAACAATGGGGTCCGCGATGGCGGCGTCGTTCTCATCCATGGCGGAAGGAACGGTTCTTGCCTGCTGATGGCATCCGCCGTCGGCCCCCCGAACCAGACTGCGCAAGGAGTATTCATGACGTCGTTGCCCCTCCAGAACACCGAGCGCCCCGGCGCCGCCGTGGCCGAACCCGGGATCGTGCTGCGCGCGGCCTTGCGCAGCCCGACGCACTCGCACGAGAACCGTCGCCTGGCCAGGGACATCGTCTGGAGCTGGGTCGGCGCCAAGTGGCCGCGGCTGATGCCGCCGCGGGCGCAGCTCGAAAGCGACCGGTTCGAATGCGTGCTGCCGGGGCGCAGGCTGGCCGTCGCCACCAGCAGGGACGGCAGCGCCTGGACCCTGGAGGTGGCGTACAGCGAACGCGAAGGCGGCTGCACCTGGACGACGCAGGCCGTCGTCGCCGACCTCGGGAACACCGACCTGGTCGCGGTGCAGACCCGCTGCACGCTGCCGGAGGGACAGCGGCGCATCGCACCGCCGCGGGTGCTGGGACGGTGGGTGGAACGCCTGCAGCTGGACGACGCCGGCATCGCGGTGCAGGGCGAGCCCCACTTCGTGCAGGACGAGCAGCAGCTCGCCATGCTGGGCGACCACCTGCTCGCGGTGGATCGCACGCTGCCGGTGATCGTCCTGGGCAACAAGCCCAACTCGCGCTACTACGGCGTGGACCCGCGGGGCCTGGCCGAAGCGGTGGGCGGACTGGCCCACGTCGCCTGCCTCACGCCGGAAGGCATCACCTCCTTCACGGAACGGTTCGGGCGCAAGCTGGCTCCGGTGGCCGCGTCCGTGCGCGTCTACATGCCCGGCTTCAGCGAGTCCGCCGAATCCAGGGACCATCCCTGGCTGCGGCCGGCCGCCGGTGCGGAGCCGGGCGAGGCCGCGCCCGATGCGGCCGGCTTCCGGCGGTTCGTCTGCCGGCGCGTGTGCGAGCTGAGCGTGGTGGCGACCCGGGACACGTTCACCGCTGCGTGACCTCGCGGCAGCCGGACGGGCAGCTCGTCGACGCGGGCCGCTCCCTGATGGAAGCGATCTAGGACGATCCGCGCAGGCGCAGGACGGCCAGCCGCATCTTCGGCACCATGAGGTTCCATCGCATGAAGCGGGCGAGGCGCCAGTGCAGCGCGCGGAAGCCGTGCGAGCCCATGTAGTGGTCCGGGTCGTGGAACGGACCCATGTCCTCCAGCACCATGGGGTCCGCATCGACCGGCAGGGGCGACAGCGCGGCGTGCTCCCGGGCGGTCCACAGCGGCTGGGTGTTCACGTACACGCCGAAGCCGAAGTCCTGCCCCGATTTCCTGAGGGCATGGCGCGCCGCGGCCATGTAGGGCGCGTCGAAGATGTAGGTGTCCGTGCGGATCCATCGCCCGTCCAGCCAGACCTCGACGAAGGGCCAGCAGATCCAGCGAAGGTCGGCCACCAGGCCACGCAGGACCTTGCCGTCCAGGCGCACGATGCGCATGCGCGCCGGCACGCCGGCCAGGCGCAGCAGGGCAATCATCAGCGTCGCCTTGTCGGGGCCGTCGCCCCGGCCGGAGTCGAGGACCTCGCGCGCGGTGCGGGGGCCGAGCTTGAACGGGCGGTGGAACGGCAGGCGCTTGACGAAGGCGTAGACCGCCAGCGCCTTCGCGTGGTCATTGAGGGAGAACTGGGTCAGGGAGTTCGCGCGCATGCGCAAACGGGGATCCTCCAGGTCCAGCAGGGCCGTGGACCCGAGCCAGGCATGCGGCGCATCGATGTCGCTGCCGGCGGGCGGCTCCTCTGCCGGGGCCACGCCTTCGCCTCGTGGGGTCGTGCCGTCCGGTTTTGCCTTTTGCATCAGGGACGCATGCTAACGCGCGCCACCGCATCCGCCGTGCCGTGCATCGGGGCCGAGCGGCCGCGTCTCCGCCGCCCGCTTGCCCTGCACGCGGCGCTGCCGCCGCGGGACTCAGGCCTGCCCCGCCTTGGTCTCGCTGCGCGCCATCTTCCAGAAGGCCAGCGCTGCCGGCGACAGGCGTCTTTCGTCCAGGCAGGCGATGGCGATGCGCCGCGCGGTGCGCGGCGTGAGCGGTCGGAACACCAGGCCGGGCTGCTGTTCCGGCACGGCGAGCGAGGCCAGCACCGACACGCCGTTGCCGCGCGCCACGAACTCGAGGATGGAGATCACCTGCGAGAGTTCGTGCGCCACCCTGGGCTGCACGCCCACGCGCTCGAACATGCGCATCACCATGTCCTGCGAGCCGGCCTGCGTGAGCACCAGCGGGTAGCGCGCCAGGTCGCGCACCGCCACCGTCTTCTCGCGCGCGAGGGGATGGCCCTGCGGCAGCACCGCCACCAGTTCGTCGGTGGCGAGGGCCTGCGTGTCGAACGTCCGCTGCGGCAGGAGGACCACGCCGATGTCCACGCGGCGGCCGATCAGGTCCTGTTCGATCTCGGCATCGGCGCGTTCGGTAACGTGCACTTCGACCCCCGGGTAGCGACGGCGAAACCGGTCGAGCAGCGGCGGCAGCAGGCGCAGCGACGAGCTCGTCCCGATCGAGCCGATGCGCAGGCGGCCGGTGTGCAGGCCGGCGGCCGCCGACGCGATGGCGCCGACTTGCTGCAGCGATGCGAACACGTCCCGCGCGGGCGGCAGTGCGAGTTCGCCGGCGTGGGTCAGAGCGACCCCGGTGGACAGCCGGTCCACCAGCTCGCAGTCGAGGGCGCTTTCCAGCGCGCGCAGCGCATGGCTGGTCGCCGACGCGCTCATGCCGATGCGCGCTCCGGCCGCCGCGATGCTGGATGCACCGGGCAGGGCGAGCAGCAGTTCCAGTTGCCGCAGCGTGGGAAGGGAGCCCTCTTTGCGCATTGAAATCAGATTCAATTGAATGGGAGGTCACTTGAATTCTAAACTGCCCCCATGAACACGAACCAACGCTCCATCCCGCTTCAATCCGGCCAGGCCCTGGCGGTCGACCGGCATGGTTCCGCCAAGCTGTATGTCACCGAGGGCGAAGTGCTGCTGCATGCACCCGCCCGGTGGCTCGGCGGCACGGTCGTGCTGACGCCGCCCCGGCGCGTCGTGGCCCCCGCGCTGCTGGATTGCGGGGAGATCGATTCGATCACCGCGGTCGGCGCCGTGAAGATCCAGCTCGAGGAGGCGGTGAACCCGCTCGAGAGACTCAGGTCCGCCTGGAACGCGGCGCGCTTCGCGTTGCGGACGGCGCACTGAAGCGCGGCCCGGCCGCACCGCAATCCGACAGGGGCAGGGTGTCGGCCGACGCGCCCGTGCCCTGCTTGACGCCGGTCAAGCCATGGCGCGACCGCGCGGCCTAAGGTGGACTCCTTCCCCCCATTCAAGGAGCGCCCCATGGCTTCTTCTCTCAGGCAGGTGCTGGTGCATCTCGACGCGACGCGAGCCCTGGCGGATCGCCTGGCGGTCGCACGCAAGGTGGCGAAGCAGCACGGCGCGGCGCTGGCTGCGCTCTACGCCGCCACTCCCCTGTTCGTGGAACTGCCCTATGCGCCGGAGCTCGGGCCGACGCTGGCGGCGGATCTCGTGGCCCTGGACGAGGAACGCCGCGGCGGCGCGAAGAAGATCTTCGACATGGCCATGGCCGAAGCCGGTCCGGCCGCGACGTGGAGCCAGACCAACGAGGTGCCGGTGCTCAGCGCGTTCGCGCAGCAGGCGCTGTTCGCGGACTTGCTGGTGCTGGGCCAGCACCAGGACGACGACCCGGCGAGCCGCGCGGTCCCGCCCGATTTCGTCGCGTCGGTGCTGTCGGCCAGCGGCCGTCCCGCCATCGTCGTTCCCTTCGTGGGATGGAAGGGCCCGGTCGGCGACACGATCGCCATCGCCTGGAAGGAGACTCCCGAAGCGGCGCGCGCGGTCCATGCCGCCTTGCCGCTGCTGCGGCGTGCGGCCAAGGTGCATGTACTCAGCTGGGGCGACGAGGGCGGTGCGACCATCGGCGGGCATGCGCTGGACCTGGACGGCTACCTCCAACTGCACGGAGTGGTGGCGACCTGGCACCGGGGCGGACCGGAACCGGGCAACATCGCCGACCTGCTGCTCTCGCGCGTGTCCGACCTGGGCGCCGACCTGCTGGTGATGGGTTGCTACGGCCACGGCCGTGCGCGTGAATGGGTGCTCGGTGGCGCCAGCCGCACCGTGCTGCAGTCCATGACGCTGCCGGTGCTGATGGCGCATTGAGGGGATTTGCGGATTCCGCGCGGCCCGCTCAGCGCCCGCGCACGGGAGCAGCCGCATCACCTGGCCTGAACGACCGGCCCGCTCAGCGTCCCGAGGAAAGCTGCCAGGTCCTGGATGTCGGCGGGCGTCAGCCGGATGGCCTGGCGGTCCGCGTGCTTGTCGCCGGGCTGCGCGAGTTCGCTGTGACCGAGCACCGCCCTGGGGGACGCCGCATAGTGCTGCACCACCTGCTCCAGGGTCGAGAACTGGCCGGCATGCATGTAGGGCGCTCGCTCGGCAACATTGCGCAGGCTGGGTGTGCGGAAGGCCGCCAGCTGCCTGGGATCGTCCCTGGCCAGGAACTGGAGCTCCCCGCACTGTTCCGGCCGGGCGTCGCTGTAGCGGCCCAGGCAGTTGAACTCGTCCTGCAGCAGCTTCCTGATGCCATCGGTGCGGCCCGGGTCCGGCTTCGCACGGTCGATCGGAGGCACGCCCGTGTTGTGGAAGGCATGGTCCGTCAGCAGGGGTCCGTTATGGCAAGTGACGCACTGCCCCTTGGTGAGGAACAGGCGCAATCCGCGGACCTCCTGCTGGGAGAGCACTTCCTGGCCACGGCCGTCCCCGACGACGGTGGCCTGGGCGTACCGGTCTAGGCGGGACTCCCCGTAGGACACGGTGCGCTCGAAAGCCGCGATCGCCTTGCCCATGTTCGCGAACACGCGGTTCACGGCCTCCCGGCTGCTGTCGGACATCGCGGCCCAGGCGGCGCGCTCATCGGCACTGCCGCCGGGAGACGCGTCCTGCGGGAGCTTGCCCAGGGCTGGCATCTCCCCGAACGCCGCGTCGTACGCGTCCTTGTAGTGGGTCTGCACCAGCCTCACGAAACGCACCCGGTTGCCGCCGTGCTCCGCCGGATCCTCCAGGGGACCGAGCGCCTGCGACCAGAGGCTGTCCTTGCGTCCGTCCCAGAAAAGAAACGGTGCGTGCGCGGCGCCCATGACCGGCATGGTCCTGCGCTTGCCGGTGCCGATTCCCTCCCCGAACTGCATGCCGTTCTGGAACTGCTTGTCGGCCGAATGGCAGTTGGCGCATGCGACCTGGCCGTTCTTGCTCAGGCGCGGGTCGTCGAACAGGGCCCGGCCGAAGGCGGCAGCGTCCGTTCGCTGCTCGTAGGCGTTCGAGGCTTCCAGCGGTCGCGGGCCCGCTTCCTTCATCCGCATCGAAGCGAGGGTGGCGATGTCCTCGGCGGACCACTTGTCCCGCAAGGGGGCCTTGTTCGGCGCCGTCGCGGCCACGGCAGTCACCGCGGTGGCCGCGACCGCAACGCATGCGCGGACCCACCAGGGCGTGCCGATCGACTTGGGGGCGTTCACTGCCGCACCGACGGGTTGCCGACGACCGTGTTGAAGGTCACCTTGTCGATCCCTTGGGGTCCCTGGATGTCCAGCTTCAGCTCCCACCAGCCGGTCATGCTGAACTTCATTCCGTCCAGCTGGTAGGTGCCTTCGGAGATCTCGCGCGTGACGCGCGGCTGCGTCGGGAGGCCGTGTCCGTGCTGCGGCATGCCGCCGTCGACGGCGAACTTCGCCCCGTGCACGGGCCTGCCGTCCGGCGTGGCCAGCTCCACCTTCCAGCTGTGCATCTGGTTGGTGGCCGGGGCCTGGGCCGGCGGCACCAGCGCGACCCGATACAAGCCGGCAGCAGACGGTTTCATCAGCGACAGGTCCAGGTCCTTCGGCGGCGTGCTGCAGCCACCGATGCCGAGCATGGCGAAGCTTGCGAGGAAGGCCAAGGCCACGGTTGCCGAGAATTGCCGGTAAGCCGCCGGGACGTGGCCTGGCGGCCGTGCGCCGCGCGCCGCGTCGATCGCGGGCTGCAGGTCCTGGGGAACGGCGTCGAGTTCTGCTCGTACGCTGGGTTGGATGCGCAGGGCGAAAGTGGTCATTGTGTGCTCCGGTGTGTTCCGATGCACCCGATTGTTCCGAGCCCACCCCTTGCGGGCTTGAACGCAGAGGCTGGATCCCCAGCCCTTTCGTTCAAGCGTGCGCGTGACGCGGATGGCGTCTTGCGGCGCCGCTTCGTCGGCCGGGAATTCCGCATTCCTGCAGGCGTGCGGGCGTGCGGGCGGCGCAGCGGGTTGCCGCCAGGGCACGGCGCGCCGTGCGTGCGGACGCGTCAGTCCGAGAGGTCCACGCTCAGGTGGTTGCGGATCGCGCGGTTCAGCACCATGCGCGGCTCCGGATCGTCCGCACCCAGGTGGCGAAAGCGCTCCATGTGCGCGTGCATTTCGCGGCGGATGCGCGCGGCCTGCGCGCGGCGCCAGTACCCGCTGCAGTCCGGCAGAGCCTCTAGCACCGGCGCGAGCAGGGCAGCCAGCTGCAAGCTCAGCTCGCGGGCCGCTTCGTCGGCGCCGACCTTGCGGTGGTACAGCTGCCAACCGTGGGCGTCCGCCGGAATTTCGATCCTCGTCTCGCGCATGCCAGGCTTCCTCCAGGTGCACCGATTCTGCGGGTTGCGGCACCCGGACCATGCCGGGAATTCGCCTGCGATTGATGCGCGTCAAGGGCAAGGATGGGGCGCGTCGACCGCGGGGTTCACCGGTTCGTTCGCCCTCGCGCCAATGCGCAGCTTGTTGCACGCCCTTCGCGCGGTTAGAGTGCCGGATGTGGTCGATTCCGCGCGGCGCCGCCGCCCGGATCGCGCCGCCACCGATCCGGACGCACGAGGAAACACGATGTCCTCATCCGCCACGCAACCCTCGAGCCTCGGGCTGCGCCACGTCGACCTGCTGCAGGGCCTGGCGGGCGCGCGGCTCGACGCGATCAGCCAGCAGTGCACCTGGCGTCCCTATGAAACCGGGCAGCGGCTGGTGGCGCGGGAGGACCCCGATCGCGACGTCCACTTCATCGTCGCCGGCACCCTGCTGGTCACCACCTATTCGTCGGGCGGCCGGGAGACGAGCTTTCGCGAACTCGCCACCGGCATGTCCTTCGGAGAACTCGCCGCGATCGACGGGCGTCCGCGTTCGGCGGACGTGGTGGCGCTCACGCCCGGGCTCATTGCATCGATGCCGCCGCTGGCGTTCCGCGATCTGCTGCGCGAGGAATGGGTGGTCAACGAGCGCGTGCTCGTGCGCCTGGCCGACCTCGCCCGGGGCCTGGTCGACCGCGTGCTGGAGCTCAGCACCCTGAGCGTGCAGCAACGCGTTTGCGTGGAACTGCTGCGCCTGGCGCGCGCGGGCGGCGGCGCGGTGAACGGGGCGCGCATCGAGCCCGCCCCCCGGCACACCGAACTGGCGCATCGCGTCAGCACCTACCGCGAACAGATCACGCGCGAGCTGTCGGCGCTAGCCAAGGCGGGCGTGCTGTCGCGCGAAGGGTCGGCACTGGTGGTGCGGGACATCGCCCAGCTGCAGCGCATCGTCGAAGGAGCGGCCTCCGCGGGGCCATCTGCAAAAACCGGTGCGTGAGCGCACTGCGCGATTCCCGGTCGTTCTCCATCATGGGTCCTGTCGGCACGGTGCATCCGGCACGGCCGACACACCAGATGGAGAACGCACATGAACCGCAACTTCGCTCTCGCCTCGGCCCTGGTCTTCGTCGCCTGCGGATCCGCGCTCGCCGACGACATCACCGTGGACCCCCACCCCTTCGTTTCGACCGCGACGCGCGCGCAGGTGCTGCAGGAACTGCAGCAATTCCGGCAGGCTGGCGCGAATCCGTGGGCGGACGATTACGACCTGATCGCGCAGCGTCCGAGCGCGCTGGCCCGAACGGAAGTCACGGCCGGGTTCCTCGGCGCCCGCAACGAAGTCGCCGCCTTCACGGGCGAGGACAGCGGCTCCGGTTTCCTCGCGCGCGTCGCCGCCAGGGCGCAGCCCCGCGCGACCGACCACGCCGCGCTGGAGTGATGCCATGGGCCCCGCCGCCACGCGCCTGCGCCTGGCCAGCGTCTCGTGCCTGTGGGCCGTCTTCGGCTTCATCCCCGCCAGCACCTCGTGGCCCGCGGTGGTCTGGACGCCCGTCGCAGTGGCCTCGGCAGTGGGGCTCACGCTGCTGCTGCTGCTGGCCGGCGACACGCCCTGGGCCAGCGTGGTGGCGGCTGCCGTGCTGCTGGCAACCAACCCCGCGCTGCAAAGCTTCTGGGTGCGGCCGGGCGAGGACCCGGCATGGGACTCGATCACCTTCCTGAAGACGCTGCTGGTGATCGGCGGGCTGCTGATGCTGGCGCGGTTGGAGGAGGGGCCTGCGGCTGGCGACCCGCCCGCGCCGTTCGAGCCTTGATGGGGCAATGCCGAACCGGCGGGCTGCTTCGTGCAGCCCGCCGCGGTCAGAGAAGGAGTCCACCGCGGGTCGCGCGCGAAACTTCGAGATTCGCGTGTGGCGTGGACTGCGTTTTGCGAGCGATGCGGCCTGCGGCGAGCTCTACGGTTGAGCAGGGTCGACAGCGACGCGATCGGCACGGCAGCGTCCGCGGCGGCCTGCGAGTGGAGCAGGCAGTGCGCTGTGCACCACGACCGTATTCCCTCCGACATGTAAAGCAGGTTTCTTTACGCGACCCGAGCGTGGATTTGTAGCGTTTGGAAAGACCGGCTGCGCCATTCATCCGCTCGGTGCCTCCACGCTTTCGCAATGAACCTTAGGCTTCGGGGATGCCCCGCCGATTTGCCCGTCATGTGGAGAGCGCCAGCGAGCACCTGCAGACTGCCGTCGACAACCTGTTGACGCAGGACTGGGACGAAGCCGTGGTGTCGCTGCGCTGCTTCGTCGAGCAACTGCAGGAGGCGCAGGGCGTGGCGAGCACGCCCGAGTGCCGGCAGCTGCTCACGCAGTTGAGCAATGCGGCGCGCTTGAGCGAGGTCTGCATCCAGCGGGCCACGGCCGGCCGCCGCGCCTCGTCCTCCCAGGGCGGCGACGGCAGTCATTAGCCGTCTCCGGCTGGCGCACGGACCTCCGTGATCGCTGCCGGCAGGCTGCGTTTGCCGGAAGCACCATCCGCGCGCCGCGAGGAATTTCCTCCACCGCGCCCCTTGTCGCCCGAAAACTGCGAAGCTTCGTCCGTTCGCATTCGTGCCCGAGGATCCTCATGAAAACACGCGCCGCAGTGGCCTGGAAGGCGGGCCAGCCGCTCACCATCGAAGAACTCGACCTGGCCGGGCCCCGCGCCGGGGAAGTGCTGGTGGAGATCAAGGCGACCGGGATCTGCCACACCGACGCCTTCACGCTGTCGGGCGCCGATCCCGAGGGGCTGTTCCCTGCGGTCCTGGGCCACGAGGGCGCCGGCATCGTGGTCGACATCGGCGCGGGCGTGACCTCGCTGAAACCCGGTGACCACGTCATACCGCTGTACACGCCGGAGTGCCGGCAGTGCAAGTTCTGCCTCTCGCGCAAGACCAACCTGTGCCAGCTGATCCGCGGCACGCAGGGCAGGGGCCTGATGCCGGACGGAACGTCCCGCTTCTCCCTGGGCGGCAAACCCATCCTGCATTACATGGGCACCTCCACCTTCAGCAACTTCATCGTCGCGCCCGAGATCGCGCTGGCGAAGATCCGCCCGGACGCGCCGTTCGACAAGGTCTGCTACATCGGCTGCGGCGTCACCACCGGCGTGGGCGCGGTGATCTACACGGCCAAGGTGGAGGCGGGCGCCAACGTGGTGGTGTTCGGGCTGGGCGGGATCGGCCTCAACGTGCTGCAGGGCGCGCGCATGGTGGGTGCCGGCAAGATCATCGGCATCGACCTGAACCCGGCGCGGGAAGCGATGGCGCGCAAGTTCGGCATGACGCATTTCCTGAACCCCAGGGACCACCCGAACATCGTCGATGCGATCGTGCAGCTCACCGACGGCGGCGCCGACTACAGCTTCGAGTGCATCGGCAACACGGCCACGATGCGGCAGGCCCTGGAGTGCTGCCACAAGGGCTGGGGGCAGAGCATCATCATCGGCGTGGCCCCGGCCGGCGCCGAGATCAGCACGCGGCCCTTCCAGCTCGTGACGGGGCGGCAGTGGAAGGGCTCGGCCTTCGGCGGCGCGCGCGGCCGCACGGACGTGCCCAAGATCGTCGACTGGTACATGGAAGGCAAGATCGCCATCGACGACCTCATCACCCACACCCTGAAGCTGGAGGACATCAACAAGGGCTTCGAGCTGATGGAGAAGGGCGAGTCGATCCGCTCGGTGGTCGTCTACTGAGATGGGCGATATCACTACGCTGGAGACCCACCGCTCGTTCGGCGGCGTGCAGGGCTTCTACGAACATGCGTCCCGCGTCGTGGGGCTGCCCATGCGCTTTGGCGTGTTCGTGCCGCCCCAGGCGCGACCCGGACCGCTGCCGGTGCTGTACTGCCTGGCGGGGCTCACCTGCAACGAGCAGACGTTCGCCCTCAAGGCCGGGGCGCAGCAGCATGCGGTCCGGCACGGCATCGTCCTGGTCACGCCCGACACCAGCCCGCGCGCCACGGGGATCGCCGGGGCCGACGCGGACTGGGATTTCGGCACGGCAGCGAGCTTCTACCTGGACGCGTCCGCGCAACCCTACGCGCGCCACTGGCGCATGGAGAGCTGGCTGCTGGAGGAACTGCCGCAGCTGCTGCAGGCGCACTTCCCGGTGCGCGTGGATCGCCCGGGGATCCTGGGGCACTCGATGGGAGGCCATGGCGCGCTGACGCTGGCGCTGCGCCACCCGGGGACCTTTCGCACGGTGTCGGCCTTCGCTCCGATCTGCGCGCCGACCGAAGTGCCCTGGGGGCAGAAGGCCTTCCGCGGCTATTTCGGCGAGGACCGGACCCTCTGGGAAGCGCACGACGCCGTGCAACTCATCGCGCGGGGCGCGCGTGCGCCCAGGCTGCTGGTGGACCAGGGCCTGGCCGATCAATTCCTCGGGCAGCAGCTGCGGCCGGAGCGCCTGGAGCAGGTGTGCGGGGCAGCGGGCCAGCCGCTCACGCTGCGCCGTCACGAGGGATACGACCACGGCTACTTCTTCATCGCCACGCTGGTGGGCGAGCATGTCGCGCACCATGCCGAGGGACTGCGGGGATAGCTCGAGGCCGCCCGCGCAGCGCAGTGCCGTTCGCGGAGATCCGGGGCCCGTCCGTCCCGGTGCAGGCTCACATTCGGTTCGCAACAACAGCAATTTGTGAGGGAGTGCGTGCGGCCGCTTCGCGCCGCACCGGCTGTGGAACGCGTAAGTTGGCGTCCGCATTGGAGTTTTCCGTGTCAAATCGCCTGGCGTGACAACCCGTATCGATGTGCTTTGACAAGGGTCGCTGGGCGTTTCCCCGCTCAGCCGCGAGACTCGACAGGATGGAGAAATCACAGCACTCGCGTTTTCCGCGCGCACTTCCCGCCCTCGTTTCCGCGCTTTCCCTGGTCCTGGCTGCCTGCGGTGGTGGCGGTGGCAGCAGCAGCGCCGAGCTCGATGACGCCGCCAGTCGCAGTACGCGCAGCCCCAACAATCCGGCGAGCGGGGGCACCACCACCCCGACCGCCCCCACCACGGATACCGGCGGCAGCGCGCCGGCGGTCCCCACCACCACCACCGACTCCCTGCCCGCCGCGGGCTATGCCGGAGGCGCCACCGTGCCTGCGGAAGCCCAGGCGGAAAGCGTGGCCAGTCCGCGCACCGTGGTCGGCGACGGCACCGCGGCCAGCTGCACCAGCGATGCCTTCGTGGCGGCGGTCGCTGCCGGCGGCGTGATCACCTTCAACTGCGGGACGGCGCCCGTCACGATCACGCTGAACGAGACGGCGAAGATCGTGAACAACACCGGGCCGAAGATCGTCATCGACGGCGGCGGCAAGGTCACGCTGTCGGGTAACGGGCAACGCCGGATCCTCTACATGAACACCTGCGACCCCGCGCAGGTGTGGACCACCTCCCACTGCGACAACCAGGACCATCCGCAGCTGACGCTGCAGAACCTGACCTTCGTCGACGCCGCCACCACCGGCACCAACGCGGCGGGAGTGGACGGGGGCGGCGCCGTGTTCGCCCGCGGCGGCCGGCTGAAGATCGTCAACAGCCGCTTCTTCCGCAACCAGTGCGATCCCACCGGGCCGGACGTCGGCGGCGGCGCCGTGCGTGCCTTCAACCAGTACAACAACCTGCCGCTGTACGTGGTGAATTCCACGTTCGGCGGTCGCAGCGACCTGGGCAACTTCTGCAGCAATGGCGGCGCGCTGTCCTCGATCGGCGTGAGCTACAGCATCTACAACAGCCTGTTCACCGACAACCGCGCGATCGGCACCGGCGCCAATCCGGCGCGCAGCGGCACGCCCGGCGGCGGCAACGGCGGCGCCATCTACAACGACGGCAACACCTTCGACCTGCGCATCTTCGGCAGCCGGCTGGCGAACAACACCGCCAACGAGGGCGGGGGGGCGATCATCTTCGTCAGCAACGACCGCACCGGCACGCTGTCCATCACCAACTCGGTGCTCAGCGCCAACAAGAGCCTGGGGTTCGAGACCGCCGGCTACCCGGGGATCTTCTTCCTGGGAAGCGGGGTGCCGCAGATCACGGGATCGACGCTGCAGCCCTAGGGGGTTTCTGCAGGCGGGAGGTCGCCTGCCACCCCCCAAAAAGAAACCCGCCGAAGGCGGGTTTTTCAATGGTCCGTCCCGCTCTTTCGTCAGGTGCCATGGCCGATTATTCCGGCCGATCAGGTCCATCCGCAATGTCTTTGTGACATCGGGCTTGCGGCCGGGCAAAAAAAGAGCCCCGCGCGAGCGCGGGGCTTTCCCCTCAAAGAGACCCTGCTTGCACATCAGGGCCTACCCCAACCATCATCCCCAACCCGGCGAGTGCTGTGAAAGCGGCGCCGTGTTGCAACAAGTATCGGGGTCGCCCGTGGCGCGGCCAAGCCCACTTGCCCGCCCGGTTGGGCCGTTCGTCACGGCGGAGCGCCCGAGGCTCACGAAGCCGCGGCTTTCCTGCAAAAAGCCCCGCCGGGGCGGGGCTTGATGCGAGCTGCCGGACTCAACCCTGACGCTGGACCAGGGTGATGCGCTCCTCGGCGGTCTGGTTGCCGCTGGTGGCCGTCAGGCGCACGTCGTAGCGGGTTCCCGGGATCGGAAGGCCGCGCGGATTCACGGTCACGCCGAAGTTGCCATTTCGGTCGGCCTGGACGGTCTGGTCGGCCACGGGCTGGGTCACGCCCAGCAGGCCGCCGACGCTGGCCACCGATTCGACCTGCACGCGCACGTTCGCGAACGGAGCCGTCTGTCCCTGGATCGCCAGGTTGCCGCCGGCGTCCACCACCGCGTTGTCCCGGTAGTTGGTGACGCTCAGCGGAAGCGGCCCGCCGCCGACCCGATCGGGCATCACTTCGAAGCTCCAGGTCTTGGTGGTGGCGTTGCCGGCGCGGTCACGCACCGTGAGCTCCGCCGTGTACCGCCCGGGCGGAAGGTCGGCGCGGTAGTTGACGTCGTTCTCGGAGACCCGCAGGTCCGGACCGACGTCGCGGCCGTTCAGGCGCAGGTGCACGCTGTCGCGGTCGATGCCGCTGCCCTCGTCGCTGAGCCGTGCCGAGATGTGCGCCCGTCCGCGGTCGCCGATGCGCTCGCCGTTGGGAGGCAACAGTTCCGTGATCTGCGGGGCACGGTCGTCGCGGGCAGGCGGCTGCGCCTCGCCGAAGTCCCGGTCGCCGCCGCGCATGTCCACCCTGGCCGTGGCCCGCTGGTTGCCGTTGCGCAGCGTGGCCACTGCACGGCCGAACGCGTTCAGGTCATCGCGCCGGCGCACCGTGTAATTGCCCTCGTACACGCCCGGACGCACCTCCGCGAGGTCCACGCCGCGGATCACGCCGGGAATGTCCAGGAAGGCGTCGCCGCCCGGCGTGCCGACCAGGCGGAACCGCAGCTCGCGACCCGGCTCGATGCGGCCCATGGGACGCATGACGAAGCGCTCGATGGCCAGGCCGGGGGCCGGAGCCGCGCCCATGGACAGCGCCTGGAAGGCCGCGGGGTAGTTGAACTGGCGCGAGTAGCTGCGCTCGCCGAAGGTCACGCGCGCCGTCAGCAGCTGCGTGGGATCGATGTGGTCACTGCGGCGCACCACGTACGAGCCGACGTACTTGCCGGGCTCCTGCTGCCGCAAGGGCATGGTGATGCCGCTGTCGCCCAGCGCCAGGCTGGCGCTGCGCGCGTTCGGGCTGGCGATCACGGTGGCGCGCAAGGTGGCGCCGGCAGAGAGGCCGGCATCCGAGTTGAGCGACATGTTGGTGATCGATGGCACCGCCACGGTGGCGCGGGTCTGCGCATGGGCGGGCTGCGCCACGAAGGAAGCCGCCAGGGGGGCCAGCAACATGATCGCAGCGACGGTGGAACGCAGTTTGGCTTGCATAGGGACCTCGAAGTTGAGTCGATGCTGCCAACTTAGGTGGCCCAGCTGATCCGCTGTGTAGGCGCGGGTCCCCGCCAGCGGTCGGAATGCTCCAGCAGCCGGGGCCGGACGGCCCGGCTCTTCAGCGGTTCGGGGGAGGGGGCGCCGCCGGGGGCGTGCGCTCGGGAGCCGGCATTTCGCTGGGCGAACCGCCCTGGAAGCTGGTCAGGCGGGTGTCCTCGCCGGCATCACCGAAGAACTGCTCGGCCGCTTCGCTGCGCGCGACCTGGATGCGGTACCAGGCCAAGGCGCCGCCGGCCACGGCCAGCAGCACCAGTCCACCCCACGAGTGCAGGTAGATGGACAGCACGAGGACCAGCAGGGCCGCGACGGCGGCCGCGGCGATCAGGCGATGCGAGCGTTTCATGGGCGGGAGGGACCGCCCGCATCCTAACGGCTCGCGGCCGACAAGGACATCGGCGTCTCGCGTTCGACGATCTCGCCCGGCAGGTCGTGGGACGTCATGGCGTTCACCAGCTGGCGCACCCCGGGCACCTGCTGCACCTGGGCGAGCAGCCCGTCGCGCTCCTTGGCGAGCACGCGGCCGCTCAGTCGCACCACGCCCTGGTCGACGTCGATGCGGATCGCACCGGGGTGGCTCACGACGCAGCCGAGCCGCGACTGCACGCGGCCGCGCAGGTCGGCGTCACTGCGCGGGTCGGACTGCGCGATCCGTTGCGGTGGCCGACGCCCGAGCCGGCTGCCCGCGCGCCGCTCGCGCGGCAGGCCGTTGCGCACCAGGTCGGCCAGCAGCGCGCGGCGCCGCTCGCCCAGCTCGGGGTCCAGGTAGTACATCGCCAGCGCGCCCGCGGCTGCGGCGCCCAGCGTGGTCATTGGCTTGGTCATGGCGTCTTCCGGCTCGCGGTCGATGGAGGTGGTTTCATGCATAGGTGGACTCCCGGCGCGGCATGGGGGAGGAACGGAAGCGCACGCGGCTGACCTGCTCCAGGCGGGCGAGCAGGACCTGCAGTGCGACGCGGTGCTCGCGCCACAGCGCCATGAAGCGCTGGTCGTGGCCGGATTCCAGCCACAGCGCCGGGTCGCGCAGCCACAGCGACTGTTGCGAGCCCAGGAAGTCGACCAGGTGTCCGTGCACCGCCATCAATCCGGCCATGTCGCGCGCGAGTTCGGGAAACCAGCGCCGCCGGATCGTGCAGGCCTCGTCCAGGGCCGCCGCGGCGTCCGGGGCCTCGCCGTGGAACACCGCGGCCAGCCGCTGCGCGCGCACCCAGGCCGAATAGCGTCGCAGAGCCCACAGCAGCTTGTCCGCCTGGCTGCGGCGCAGGTGCAGCCGGCTCTTGCGCCGGGCGAGCAGCCAGCCCAGCGAGGCGGCGAAGAGCAGGGCGAACAGGCAGGCGGCCAGCAAGGTCGTCGTTTCCATGGCTTCTCCTCGTTCAGGCGGCGCGGCGGGCGCGCGGGGAAGTTTTCTTGGCGGCAGCCTTGCGGGCCGGCGCCTTGCCGGCGCCGCCCGCGTCGCGCTTGCGGGCAGGGGCGGAGGCGGCTGCGTGCGCCTTCGCCGGCGCCGGCG
>NZ_JBFUKP010000031.1:0-37798 GCF_056400765.1 Ramlibacter sp. P4_H7 | reverse complement strand
GCGCTGCGCGCGGCGCCGTCGTCGGTGAGGTCGTCGGCGGTGACGCCGGCACCGGCGCCGCCGTCGGTGCGGCCGCAGCGCGCGGCCAGAGCCGCCGCCAGAACGCCGCCACGCAGCAGCAGCAGGCGTCCGTGTCCTCGCAACAGCAGCAGACCTTCGTGAACGCCAAGGCGGCCTGCCTGGAAGGTCGCGGCTACACGGTCAAGTAAGCCGCCGCCGCAAGCCGCCGCCGCAAGCCGCCGCGCAGTCAGGGCGGCGGGGTCGGTTCACGGAGGCGTGAGGTCCGGAGCGGCCAGCGCGTTGCGGGTGCGCGCCTCGTTCAGCAGCGTCACCAGCGCATCCAGCTCCACCGGTTTCGTCAGGTGCGCGTCGAAGCCGGCAGCGCGCGTGCGCTGCTTGTCTTCCTCGTTGCCGAAGCCGGTCATGGCCACCAGCAAGGCGGCCGAGCCGCCCGCCTGTTCCCGCAGCTGCTTGCGTGCCTCGAAGCCGTCCATGCCGGGCATCGCCAGGTCCAGCAGGATCACGTGCGGCCGCAGGCGCCGCGCCAGGGCGACGCCCGACCTGCCGTCGTAGGCGCACTCCACCTGGTTGCCCAGCAGCCGCAGCACGTCGGTGGCGCTGTCGGCGGAATCGCGGTTGTCGTCGATCACCAGCACGCGCAGCCCGCCGCCCGCGAGCCCGCCGGGGCCGGCCTCGTCGCCGGCGACCGCGCCGTGCGAGGACACCGGCAGGCGCACGGTGAAGGTGCTGCCCTGTCCCAGCCCGGGGCTGATGGCGTCGATCGAGCCGCCGTGCATTTCGGCCAGCGAGCGCGCGAGCGTCAGGCCGATGCCCAGGCCGCTCTCCGCCGCCACCGAGGTGCCCGAGTCCGCCTGCATGAACAGCTGGAAGATCGATTCGAGATGCTCCGGCGCGATGCCCCGGCCGTTGTCGGTGATGCTCACGTTCACGAAGGAATCGACGGGCGTCACGGCGAGCCGGATGCTGCCGGCTTCCGGCGTGTACCGGGCCGCGTTCACCAGCAGGTTCTGCAGCACCTGCGACAGCCGCGTGGAGTCGCCGTTCACGTAGACCGGCTCGTCCGGCTGCTCGATGGCCAGCGCGTGCCGGCGCGCGCTGATCAGCGGGCGCACCGTCTCCACGCTGCGGGCCACCACGTCGGCGAGGCGCACCAGTTCCTTGCGCAGCTTGATCTTGCCGGTGGTGAGGCGCCCCACGTCCAGCAGGTCGTCCACCAGCCGCGTGACCTGCGTGAGCTGCCGGTCGATCACGTCCCGGCAGTTGCGCAGCACGGGGCTGGGCAACGATTCCAGCTGCATGATGGTCACGGCATTGCGGATCGGCGCGAGCGGGTTGCGCAGCTCGTGCGCCAGCATCGCCAGGAATTCGTTCATGCGCCGGCTCGAACTCTCCAGCTCCTCCAGCCGCCGGCGCTCGCTCATGTCGCGCGTCACCTTGGCAAAGCCCCGCAGCTGGCCGTCGGCGTCGTGGACGGCGGTGATGACCACGTTGGCCCAGAACAGCGTGCCGTCCTTGCGCACGCGCCAGCCTTCGTCCTCGACCCGGCCGTCCCGGCGCGCGTCCTCCAGTTCGCGCTCGGGCTTGCGCGCGGCCTGGTCCTCGGGCGGGTAGAAGGCGCGGAAGTGGCGGCCGATGATCTCGCTGCCCGCGTAGCCCTTGATGGCCTGGGCGCCGGCATTCCAGCTCTGGACGATGCCCTGCGGATCCAGCATGAAGATCGCGTAGTCGCGCACGCTGTCCACCAGCATCCGGAACCGTTCCTCGCTGGTGCGCAGCTCCTGCTCGTGCTGCCGCCGTTCGGTCAGGTCGCGCGTGATCTTGGCGAAGCCGGTCAGTTCGCCCGCCGGGCCGTACAGCGCGGTGATGACGACGTTGGCCCAGAAGCGCGAGCCGTCCTTGCGCAGGCGCCAGCCTTCGTCCTCGAAGCGGCCCCGGGCCTTGGCCAGCCGCAGTTCTTCCTGGGGCCAGCCGGAAGCGAGGGCCTCGGGCGGATAGAACACGGAGAAGTGCTGGCCGATGATCTCGTCGCGCCGCCAGCCCTTGAGCTTCTGCGCGCCGGTGTTCCACGACATGACGTGACCGTCGGCATCCAGCATGAAGATGCCGTAATCCGTCACCGCCTCGATCAGCAGCTGCAGGCGCTGTTCGAGGGGCGTCTCCGGTCGTGCCGCGAGAGGGGTGTTCATGCTCACCCCATTGTCCGGAGCGCTGCGCGCCGCGGGGCAGTCTCCCAGGCAAATGCGCTGTCGTCCTACAGAAGCATCGGTGGACCTGGGCCTGCGCGATGACCTGGGCTCGCGTTGCCCATGGAACCGCCCTGGCTGCGCCTCAGGAGCTCGGCCGTCGCGTGGGCCACAGGACCGACGCGATCGCCACCATCATCAGCAGCACCGCGGCCCAGTCCTGCCAGTGCACCGCCTCCTTCAGCCACAGCGCGCCGCTGAAGACGCCCAGCACCGGGATCAGCATCACGCTGAGCGTGGAAGCCACGGGCGGCAGGCCGCGCGCGAGGTAGGTCCAGGCGGCGTGCGCGAAGCCGAAGATCAGCACCGCGTTGTAGAGGATCGCGCCGGTGGCCGTGGCGTCGGGCAGCGTCCACTGCGTGCGCTCGAAGACGATGGCCAGCACGGCCATCAGGAGGGCGGTGAGTACCGTCATCCAGAAGGAGATCGCCAGCGCCGGCGCGGCGAGCCGCGTGCGCCGCAGCATCTGCGTGCCCAGCGCCCAGAACGCGGCGGCCACCAGCGCCAGCAGCACGCCGAACGGCCGGCCGGCCAGGTGGGTGAATTCGTGCCAGAGCAGCAGCACCACGCCCAGCGCCGCGGCGCTCACGCCAGTCCAGGCGCGGCGCGACAGCGGCGACGCGAAGAACAGGGCCCCCAGCACCGCCGAGAAGATCGGCATGGTGTAGCCGAGGATGGCGGCGCGGCCGCTGGTGAGCGTGCGCACCGCCAGGATGATGCAGACGTGCCAGACGAACATGTTGGTGGCCGTGAGCCACAGGAGCTCGCGCCAGTCGCGGCGGGGGATGCGGAAGGGCACCTTCAGCACCCACAGCCCCAGCGCCAGCACCGGCAGCCCCAGCCACATCGACAGCGCGCGGAAGGTGAGCGGCGGATAGGCCGTCACGCCCAATTTCATCACCGGCCAGTTGACGCCCCACACCAGCGTGAGGAGGACGAGGACCAGCAGCTGCTGGCGGGACAGGGCATGCATGGGGCCGCATTGTGGGGGAGCCCGGGAACCTAGAATCCCCGCATGACATTCATCGAGATGCTGCAGGCGGCGCAGCAGCGCAACCGCTCCATGCTGTGCGTGGGCCTGGACCCCGAGCCGACTCGCTTTCCGGCGGGCATGAAGGACGACGCCGCGCGCATCTTCGATTTCTGCGCGCGCATCGCCGACGCCACCGGCGACCTGGCGATCGCGTTCAAGCCGCAGATCGCGTACTTCGCGGCGCACCGCGCGGAAGACCAGCTCGAAAGCTTGATGCGCCACCTGCGCGCGAGCTTCCCGCAGGTGCCGGTGATCCTGGACGCCAAGCGCGGCGACATCGGCTCCACCGCGGAGCAGTACGCGCGCGAGGCCTTCGAGCGCTACGGCGCCGACGCGGTCACGCTGTCGCCCTTCATGGGCTTCGATTCGGTGCAGCCCTACCTGAAGTCTCCCGAGAAGGGCGCCTTCCTCCTGTGCCGCACTTCCAATCCGGGCGGCGACGACCTGCAGAACCAGAGGCTGGCGTCGGTGGAGGGCCAGCCCCTGCTGTACGAGCACATCGCGCGGCTCGCGCAGGGACCGTGGAACCTGAACGGGCAGCTGGGACTGGTGGTGGGTGCAACCTATCCGGCGGAGATCGAGCGCGTGCGCGCGCTGGCGCCGACGCTGCCGCTGCTGATCCCGGGCGTGGGTGCGCAGGGCGGCGATGCGGTGGCGACGGTGAAGGCGGGCTGGCGCGCCGATGGACCGATCGTCGTCAATTCCTCGCGCGCGATCCTCTATGCGTCGGGCGGCGAGGACTTCGCCGAGGCGGCGCGGCGCGAGGCGCTGCGCACGCGCGAGGTGCTGGAGGCGGCGAAGGACTAGCTGGGGTTCACTGCGTTCACCACCAGGCTACGGCCCGGGGCGGTAGGCTGGCGTGAGCCGCAGGGGAACCCCAGCGCTGCATCAATACCGCCCGCGGCCGCGCACCAGGGCGAACACGAACAGCAGGATCACCGCGCCGATCACCGATGCGATCCAGCCGGCCGGCTCGTTGGCCGTGTACAGGCCCATGGCCTGCCCCAGGTAGCGGGCGACGAAGGCGCCGGCGATGCCCAGCAGGGTGGTCAGGATGATCCCCATGCGGTCATTGCCCGGCTTGATGGCGCGGGCGATGAGGCCGACGATGAAGCCGACGAGGATGGTGCCGATGATGGACATGCGTTCTTCTCCCAGACTTTGAGTTGGCGTGGGAGGGATGCTAGGAAAGCGCCGGCGCCGGCCTTGTAGGCGGCCTTCGTCGCCGGGGATCAGAGCAAACGCTTGAGGTAGTGGCCGGTGTGGCTGTCCGCATGGGCTGCCACCTCTTCCGGCGTGCCGGCCACCACCACCGTGCCGCCGCCGTCGCCGCCTTCCGGACCCATGTCGATCACCCAGTCGGCCGTCTTGATGACGTCCAGGTTGTGCTCGATCACGACGATGGTGTTGCCGGCGTCGCGCAGCTGGTGCAGCACCTTCAGCAGCAAATCGATGTCGGCGAAGTGCAGGCCGGTGGTCGGCTCGTCCAGGATGTAGAGCGTGCGCCCGGTGTCGCGCTTGGACAGCTCCAGCGCCAGCTTCACGCGCTGCGCTTCGCCGCCCGACAGCGTGGTCGCCGCCTGGCCCAGCTTGATGTACGACAGGCCCACGTCCAGCAGCGTCTGCAGCTTGCGCGCGATGGCCGGAACCGGCTTCAGGAAGTCGTAGGCGTCCTCGACCGTCATGTCGAGGATCTGCGCGATGTTGCGGCCCTTCCACTGCACTTCCAGCGTCTCGCGGTTGTAGCGCTGGCCGCGGCAGACGTCGCACGGCACATACACGTCGGGCAGGAAGTGCATCTCGACCTTCACCACGCCGTCGCCTTGGCAGGCTTCGCAGCGGCCGCCCGCCACGTTGAAGGAGAAGCGGCCGGGTCCGTAGCCGCGCTCCTTGGCCGTGGCGGTCTCGGCCATCAGCTCGCGGATCGGCGTGAACAGGCCGGTGTACGTGGCCGGATTGCTGCGCGGCGTGCGACCGATCGGCGACTGGTCGACGTTGATGACCTTGTCGAAGTGCTCGATGCCCTCGATCGCCTGGTGCGCCGCCGGCTCCTCGTGTGCGCGGTACAGCTCGCGCGCGACGGCGGCATACAGCGTGTCGTTCACCAGAGTCGACTTGCCGGAGCCGGACACACCGGTGACGCAGGTGAACAGGCCCACCGGGATCTCCACGGTCACGCCCTTCAGGTTGTTGCCGGTCGCGCCGGCCACGCGGATCACCTGCGGGTCCAGCTGCTCGCCCAGCCGGTTGCGCCTGGCCGGCACCGGGATCTTGAGCGTGCCCACCATGTAGCGGCCGGTGAGCGAGTTCTCGTTGGCCAGCACTTCGGCCGGCGTGCCCTGCGCCACCACCTGGCCGCCGTGGATGCCGGCGCCCGGGCCCATGTCGACCACGTAGTCGGCCGCGCGGATCATGTCCTCGTCGTGCTCCACCACGAGAACCGAGTTGCCGAGGTCGCGCAGGTGCTGCAGCGTGCCGATCAGGCGGTCGTTGTCGCGCTGGTGCAGGCCGATGCTGGGCTCGTCCAGCACGTACATCACGCCGGTGAGGCCGCTGCCGATCTGCGACGCGAGCCGGATGCGCTGCGCCTCGCCGCCCGACAGCGTCTCGGCGCTGCGGTCCAGGCTCAGGTAGTTCAGGCCCACGTCGTTCAGGAACTTCAGGCGGTTGCCGATCTCGCGCACCACCTTGTCGGCGATCTCCGCCTTGGCGCCCTTCAGCTCCAGGTCCTGGAACCAGGCCTGGCTGTCGCGCAGCGTCATGTGGCCGATCTGGAAGATCGCGCGGGCCTGCGCGCCCTCGCCCAGGCGCACATGCCGCGCCTCGCTGCGCAGCCGAGTGCCCTCGCATTCGGGGCAGGGCTGCATGCTGCGGTAGCGGGCCAGCTCCTCGCGCACCGCCGGCGAATCGGTCTCGCGGTAGCGCCGCTCCATGTTGGGGATGATGCCCTCGAAGGCATGCTTCTTGTTCACCTTGCGGCCGGCCGACGCGCCGCTCTCCAGCGAATAGCTGAAGCGGATCTCCTCGTCGCCCGAGCCATGCAGCAGCACCTTGCGGATGTGCGGCGCCAGCTCCTGGAAGGGCACGTCCGGGTCGAACTTGTAGTGGCGCGCGAGGCTGTCGATCAGCGCGAAGTAGTACGCATTGCGCCGGTCCCAGCCCTTGATCGCGCCGCCGGCCAGCGACAGCTCGGGGAAGGCGACCACGCGCGAGGGATCGAAGAACTCCATCGTGCCGATGCCGTCGCAGCTGGGGCAGGCGCCCACCGGCGAGTTGAAGGAGAACAGGCGCGGCTCCAGCTCGCTGATGGAGTAGTGGCAGACCGGGCAGGCGAACTTGGCGTTGAACAGGTGCTCGCGGCCGCCGTCCATCTCCACTGCCAGCGCGCGGCCCTCGGCCAGGCGCAGCGCCGCCTCGAAGCTCTCGGCCAGCCGCTGCTGCATGTCGGAGCGCACCTTCAGCCGGTCCACCACCACGTCGACGTCGTGCTTCTCCGCCTTCTTCAGCTTGGGCAGGTTGTCGAACTCGAACACCTCGCCGCCGACGCGAAAGCGCACGTAGCCCTGGCCCTGCATCTGCGCGAACAGGTCGGTGAACTCGCCCTTGCGCTCGCGCGCCACCGGCGCCAGCACCATCAGCCGCGTGTCCTCGGGCAGCGCCAGCACGGCGTCGACCATCTGCGAGACGGTCTGCGCCTGCAGCGGGATCTCGTGGATCGGGCAGTAGGGCGTGCCGGCGCGCGCGAACAGCAGGCGCAGGTAGTCGTGGATCTCGGTGACGGTGCCGACGGTGGAGCGCGGGTTGTGGCTGGTGGCCTTCTGCTCGATCGAGATCGCGGGCGACAGGCCCTCGATCACGTCGACGTCGGGCTTGTCCATCAGCTGCAGGAACTGGCGCGCATACGCGGACAGGCTTTCCACGTAGCGGCGCTGGCCTTCCGCATAGAGCGTGTCGAAGGCGAGCGAGGACTTGCCCGAACCGGACAGGCCGGTGATCACGACCAGCCGGTAGCGCGGCAGGTCGAGGTCGATGTTCTTGAGGTTGTGCGTGCGCGCGCCGCGGATGCTGATCCGCTGGCCAATCGCCTCATGCAGGTACTTGCCTTCGATGCTGTCGTTCACGGGTGCGGGCGCGCCAAGGGAAACCCGACATCATAGGGCGCCGGCCGTGGCCGGGGAACTTTGCCCCCGGGAGCGCCGCCATCGCGGGCCCGGATGGGGTGGGCGCGCACGGATCGCGCGTTCCCGGTAAGGCGCACACGGGATTCACTTACGGCGTAAGCGGGCTGCCTAGCCTGCTTACGCTGCCGCGCATATTGAGCTGCGGCGCGAGCACGTCGAGACTCGCTGGCTGATTCACGCACCGACCTTCCCCTGCAGTATTTCCTGGTCTTCCCGCGGTGCGCCTGCCCGGGCTCGCATGCCCTGCCGGTCCTCCGGCACCGGCATCCGACTTCCCCGACACCGCCTCGAGCAGCCGGCATGACCGGCGCGCCGCGCAGCCCAGGGTGCCTCCGGCTCCCACCTTCCCATGACCATCCCTTCCCCGAAGGCCGCGACGGCGGCCCGTTCCCGCTTCTTGCTACGCTCGCGCGTGCTCTCGACCTGCCTGCTGACCTTCTTCCTCACCGCGTGCGGTGGCGGAGGGGGCGGCGCCACCAGTGCTCCTTCGGGAGAAGCGGCCCGGGCGGCCAGCACGACCACGCTGCGCGCGAGCGTGCTGGATGGCCGCCTGATCGCCGGCTACCAGGCCTGGTACGGCTGCCCCGGCGACTATGACGGCAACACGCTCTGGATCCACTGGTTCGACACGTCGGCCGAAGCCGGCCGCATCACGGTGGACATGCTGCCGGACGTGAGCCAGCTGCCGGCTTCATCGCTGTGCGACAGCGGCCTGCGCGCCGCCGACGGCCAGCCGGTGCAGCTCTATACCGCCATGGACCCGGCGCTGGTGGACCTGCAGTTCGGCCAGATGGCGGCCAGCGGCGTGAAGGCCGTGGCGCTGCAACGCTTCGTCAGCTGGCTGGCCGATCCCGCACTCAAGCGCCGGGTCGACCGCGTCCTCGACAACGCGATGGCGGCCGCGCAGCGGCACCAGCTGCCGCTGTACCTCACCTACGACGTGAGCGGGGCGACCGAGGCCTCCGTGCTGGACCTGATCCGGCAGGACTGGGCGGACGTGCACCGCCGCTACGACCTCGCGGCGCACGCCGGCTACCTGCGCGACGGCAGCCATCCCGTGCTGCAGCTCTGGGGCTTCGGCTTCACCGACCGCCCGGGCCAGCCCGTAGCCGTGCGCCAGCTGATCGCGGACCTCAAGCAGGGGCAGGGCGGGCCGGCGGCCTTCCTCATCGGCGGCGTCCCCTCGCGCTGGTCCAGCCTCTCGGGCGATTCCAAGAGCGCGGCCGAGTGGGCGGGCGTCTATGCCGCCTACGACGTGATCAGCCCGTGGACCGTCGGCCGCTATGGCAACGCGCAGGAAGCCGCGGCCTACATCGCGGGCCTGCAAAGGGAGCAACGGGCGCTGGCGGTGCGCAATGGCCAGGGTTTCCTGCCGGTCGTCTTTCCCGGTTTCTCCAGCCGGAACCTGATGGCGACCCGCAACCTGGCGGTGCCCCTGAACCAGATTCCGAGAGACTGCGGCCGCCTGCTTGCAGCGCAGTTGCAGGGCCTGGCCGCCAACGGCGCGCGCAGTGCCTATGTCGCGATGTTCGACGAGATGGACGAGGCCACGGCGATGCTGCCGATGCTGGCGCGCCAGGCGCAGGTGCCGGCGGGCGTCAGCGCCGTGACGCTGGACCAGGATGGCTGCACGCTGCCGGCCGACCACTACCTGCAGGCGCTGAAGGACGCGGCGCTGCGCTTGAAGCCCTGAGCGGCGGGGATGGCGGACGGAAGCCTGGAAGTCCCCTGCGAACAGGCGGCGGTCTTCCTTGCAGCTTCGTCCCCAGGCAAGAACGGCCCGCCGCTGCCACGCGACGGGCCGATTGGCCTGCCAAGCCCTCAGGCCGGTTTTCCTAGAACGGAATGTCGTCGTCCATGTCGTCGAAGCCGGAGGCGGGCTTCGATGCAGCGGGACGCTGCGCCGCTGGTGCGGACGCGGGTGCGCGGCTCGGGGGGGCGGCGCGGCGCGGGGCGTTGTCGTAGCCGCCGTCGTCGTCGCCCGACGGGCTGCCCATGCCTTCGCGCTTGCCCAGCATCTTCATCTCGTCGGCGCGGATCTCGGTGGTGTACTTCTCGACGCCGTCCTTGTCGGTCCACTTGCGGGTGCGCAGGCTGCCTTCCACGTAGACCTGGGAGCCCTTGCGCAGGTACTCGCCGGCGATTTCAGCCAGCCGGCCGTTGAAGACGACGCGGTGCCACTCGGTGGCCTCCTTCATCTCCCCGGAGGTCTTGTCCTTCCAGCGGTCGGTGGTCGCGATGGTCACGTTGGCCACGCGGTCGCCGCTGGGGAAGGAGCGCATCTCCGGGTCGCGCCCCAGATTGCCGACGATGATGACTTTGTTGACGGATGCCATGGGAATTCCTTGGATGCTCTGGCTGGATTATGTCGCCTGGGCTTCGTCGGCGAGAACCTCTTCCGCCGTGTGACGCGCCTGCGGCGCACGCATGGGCCAGGCGACCACCAGCCACAGCAGCATCAAGCCAGCGCAGGTGCCGAACAGCCCGCCCAGTCCAACGTGCTTGGCCAGCCAGCCGCCGACCGCGCCGCCGGCAAAAAATCCCAGGGATTGCAGGGTGTTGTACACACCGAGCGCGGCGCCGCGCGATTGCGGGGGCGCCAGCCGCGAGGCCAGGCTGGGTTGCGTGGCCTCCAGGATGTTGAAACCGCAGAAGAACAGGAACAGCAGCCCGGTCAGCACCGCGACGCCGGGCTGGAAGGAGGTGGCCCACAGTCCCGCCTGCACCACCAGCACCAGGCCGATGGCCGACAGGAACACCGCCCGCAGGTAGCCGCGGCGCTCCAGCGTGAACATCGCTCCCATGACCACGAACGAAGCCACCACCGTGGGCAGGTAGACCTTCCAGTGGGCTTCCTTGGCCAGCCCGGCCTGCACCAGCAGCGCCGGCACGGCCACCCACATTGCCAGCTGCACGGCATGCAGCACGAACACGCCGACGTCCAGGCGGATCAGGGGCGCGTGCTTCAGCACGTCCGCCAGTCGTCCCCGCGGCACGTTGGCGTGCTGCAGTGGCGCCGGCGGCGTCCACCAGGTCACCACGGCGATGCAGCCCAGGGCCAGCAGCCCGGTGATGGTGAACAGGCCGTGCAGGCCGATGCGCGCGGCCAGCAGGGGCGCGGCGACCAGGGAGACGGCGAACATCAGGCCGATGCTGGCGCCCACCAGCGCCATCGCCTTGGTGCGCACGAGGTCGCGGGTCTGGTCGGCCAGCAGCGCGGTGACGGCGGCCGAAACGGCGCCGGCGCCCTGCAGCGCCCGGCCGGCGACCAGCCAGCCGAGGCTGGGCGCCGCCGCGGCCAGGAAGCTGCCGGCCGCGAACACCACCAGGCCGATGACGATCACGCGCTTGCGGCCGAACCGGTCCGACGCCAGCCCGTAGGGCAGCTGCAGCAGGCCCTGGGTCAGGCCGTAGATGCCCATCGCCAGGCCGATCAGCGCGGGATCGTCGCCGCCGGGATAGCGCGCCGCCTCCAGGGCGAAGACGGGCAGCACCAGGAACAGGCCCAGCATGCGGGCCGCAAAGATCATCGCGAGCGAACCGCTGGCGCGGCGCTCGGCCGGGGTCATGCGGGTCGAGAGGACGGGTGGGGAGGCGGTCACGGAAAGCGGGGAGCAACAAGCACGCCAGCGGCGCGACAAACCCCGCATTGTCCGGCATCCGGCCGGACCGTCGGCGCGGACCGGTCGTACCGGCCCGGCGGCCTACTTGGGAATGCCGGCGGCGAACCAGGCGCCGCCGGCGTTGAGGATCAGCAGCACGGGGTTGTTGCAGGGAGAGGGCGGGGTGGGCGTGAGGAAGCCGGTGATGCGGAAGTCGCCGTTGGGCTCCAGCGGCACCGGGTTGTCGACGTCGGTGTTGTGCGGCACGCCGGCGCAGTACAGGCGGGCGCGCACGCGCTGGTTCGCGGGCGTGGCGATGCCGTTGCCGCCGGCCAGCAGCAGGCCGCGGCCGTCCACCGTGATGCTGCCGTCGGACTTGACGTCGGCGCTGAGGCTGGAGATCACCCAGGGGATGCCGCCGGGATTGACGTCGAACACCGTGTTGACGGCGCCGCCCGCGCGCAGGGGCTGCGAACCGATGCCGCCGTCGAAGCGGACCAGCGGTTCGACCGCGCTGGCGGCGAGCGGGACGGTGCAGGCGGCGAGCGCCAGGGTACGGACGAGGTGTCGCATGGATCCTCCTTGGTGGACAAGGAGATGAACGCGGCGGCCCGGCAACGCATTCCACGCGTTACCAAAAATCACGCCTGCGGAAGTCGCGCCGGAGGCGACGCACCCCAACCATGCCGCCAGAATCCGGGACCAGGGCCTGTCCAGGCCGGGACGGCCGTCGATGAACAACAATGGAGGGGAGCACCATGACTTCAGCCACGCACGCGCACGGCGCGCGCCGCATCCGCCGGCGGGCCGCGTTCGCTTGAGCGCCGCGCCTTCCACCACGCCGGCCGCCCGGCGAGCGCTGCGCCTGCACGCCGCATGATCGGCCTGACCCGCCTCGCCCTGCGCCGCGCCCGGGACGAGCGCGTCGCCCAGATGGCCGGCAGCCTGACCTTCACCACCGTGCTGTCGGTGGTGCCGCTGCTGGCCGTGAGCTTCGCGCTGGTCACGCGCTATCCCTTGTTCCGCCAGCTGCACGAGGCGCTGCAGCAGCACCTGCTGCGCAACCTGCTGCCGGACGACATCTCGCGCACGGTGCTCAAGCACCTGGGCCAGTTCGCCGCCAACGCCGGCGGGCTGACGCTGGTCGGTTTCCTGTTCGTTCTGGGCGCCGCGCTGATGCTCCTGATGACAGTGGAGAACACGCTCAACCGCATCTGGCAGGTGCGCAAGCCGCGCCCCCTGGTGAAGCGGCTGGTGCTGTACCTGCTGATGCTGCTGGCCGGCCCGCCCATGCTCGGCGCCAGCCTGTGGGCCACCACGCACCTGGTGGGCGCCTCGCTCGGGCTGATCGGGCGCCTGCCCCCTTCGGCCGCCTTCGTGCTGAACCTGGGCCCCGTGCTGCTCGGGACTCTGGCGCTGGCCGCACTGTTCCACTGGGTGCCGAACGCGCCGGTGCGCCGGCGCGACGCGCTGGTGGGCGGCCTGCTGGCCAGCATCGCGTTCGAACTGGGCAAGCGGGGCTTCACCCTCTACCTGCTCAAGGTGCCCACGTACAAGGCGATCTACGGCGGGTTCGCGGCGGTGCCGGTGTTCCTGCTGTGGGTGTACTACTCGTGGCTGGTGACGCTGGCCGCGGCGCTGGTCGCCGCCAACCTGCACCGTCCCGCGCGCGCGCCGGGCCGCCGCACGGCACGCGCCTAGCGGACGGCTAGCGGCGCAGCTGGGCCCACGTCCAGCTTGTCCCCGAATGGGTAGGGCTTGTCACAAACCGGTTGGCTCGCACGTCTGGTTGAATGGACTGCACCGGAGCCGCCGTGACCGCCCCAGCCGACACCCCTTCCTTCGACGCCCTGCGTCCGCGCCTGTTTGGCATCGCCTACCGCATGCTCGGCGTGCGCGCGGATGCCGAGGACGTGCTGCAGGACGCGTGGCTGCGCTGGCGCGAGGCGGACCATGGCGCGCTGCGCTCCGCCGAAGCCTGGCTGGTGACGGTGGTGACGCGACTGGCCATCGACCGGCTGCGCGCGGCCAAGACGGAGCGCGCGCTCTATGTCGGCGAGTGGCTGCCCGAGCCGATCGTCGAACTGGACGAGCACAGCCCCGAGGCCATCGCGGAGTTCGCCAGCGATGTCTCCGTGGCTTTCCTTCACGTGCTGGAGCGGCTGGCGCCCGAGGAGCGTGCCGCCTTCCTGCTGAGGCAGGTGTTCGACTACGACTACGGCGAGGTCGCCGAGATGCTGGGCAAGCGCGAGCCCGCCGTGCGGCAGATGGTGCATCGCGCGGCCGAGCGCGTGCGCGAGGAGCGGCCCCGCTTCGTGGTACCACCCGAGAAGCACCGGGACCTGCTGCAGAAGTTCATCGCCGCCGCGCACAGCGGGCAGCGCGCCGCCATCCGCTCGCTGCTGGCGGACGACGTTCTCACGATCGGCGATGGCGGCGGCAAGGCGACGTCGGTGGCCGGTGGCCTGCGCGGCGGCGAGCGCGTGACCAACCTGTACTGGGCGCACGCCCTGCGTCTGGGCCCGCGCCTGCAGTACCGCATCGCGACCATCAACGGCCAGCCGGGGCTGCTGCGCTACGTCGACGGCCAACTGGAGTCCGCCAACGCGGTGGAGACGGACGGCGAGCGCATCGTGGCGATCTACGCCGTGCGCAATCCGGACAAGCTGGCGAACGTGCGGCACTGAGCGGGTGCGGCTTGCGATGTCACAAGGCAGGACGCAGGACCGTCTAAGGAGGGAAGCACGAAAACGCTTCTTCCTTTTCCGATCCACCCTGGAGATTCCATGTCACCGCGTCTCGATTACCACGCACTTTCCCCCAAGTCCGCCCGGGCGCTCGGCCAGCTTTCGTTTGCCGCCGGCGGCACGCTCGAAAAGCGCCTGAAGGAGCTGGTCAACCTGCGCATCAGCCAGATCAATGGCTGCGCGTTCTGCATCGACATGCACTGGGCCGACCTGCTCAGGCAGGGCGTCGAGCCGCGGCGCGTGAATGCGGTGGCCGGGTGGCGCGAGGCGCACCGCTTTTTCGACGAGAAGGAACGTGCGGCCCTGGGCTGGGCGGAGGCCGTGAACGCGGTTCCGCAGCGCACCCCGAGCGACGCCGAATTCGAAGCGGTGAAGCAGCACTTCAGCGACGCCGAGATCGCGGACCTCACCTTCAGCGTGACCGCGATCCGCGCGTGGAACATGCTGAACGCCAGCTTCCACATGCCGGTGCCGGAAACGCCATATGTGGCGGGGTAGCTGCCAGCATCGCCCCGGCGTTGCGCGGGCAGGTGCACTGGGTGCGGTGATCAGCGGGGGCTAGCGCAGCGGCTGCCGCGGGGACAGCAGCGACAGCAGGACCCCCAGCAACAGCGCCGCGATCACGTTGTGCGCCAGGCCCAGCGCCAGCGGCAGTCCCGGCCATCCCAGCTGCAGCAGCCCCAGCCCCGCCTGGGTGAGCGCCAGCACGACGAGAACGGCGCCGAGTGCGCGTTCGCCGCGCCGTGCCGCGGCGAATCCCAGGGGCAGCAGCAGGGCCAGCACGGCCAGCGCGGTGCCGCGGTGCGCCTGGCACAACGCGGCATCGCTGCAGCGGTCCGACAGCTGCAGCACGCTGGCCAGGCCGCCCAGCGCGATCTGCGCCAGCAACAGGCCCAGCGCGCCCAGCGTCCACGCGCGCAGCGATGCCACGCCGGCGGCCGATGCGCGCGCCGACAGCGCCAGCCGCACGGAGAGCGCGAACATCACGAGCCCCGCGACCAGGTTCCCCAACGCAACGGCCGGTGCACGCGATGCGCCGCCCATGCGCCCCAGCACCGCGAGGAACAGGGCCAGCGCCAGCAGGCCCAGCACCAGCCGCCCCTGCGGCTGCAACGCGGGCTGCTGCGCGTAGCTGCGCACCAGCATCAGGATGACCAGCAGCAGCACGGTGGAAGCGGCCACGCGATGGGCGATCCGTGCCGTCGTCACCGCCTGCCCGTCCAGTGGCTCCAGCGCCTCCGGATCCATCGCTGCGCGCTGCGCGTAGCACTGCGGCCAGGGCTCGCATCCCAGCCCCGCGCGCGACAGCCGGATGAAGGCGCTCAGGCTGGTGACCGCGAGCACCAGCACCGCGCACGCCCAGGCGAGCTTGCGCAGTTGCGGCAGCCGGCGGTCGGGCGCGTCCATGGCGCGGATGCTAACGGCGCGGAACGGCCGGGTGCCCGGCCGGGACGGCGCATTTCTCAAAACCTTATTCCAGATCAAGGCCCGCCAGGCCGCCCCGGCGAACCATCGCGCCACGACAAACTCGCGAGGAGATGCCATGAGCCACGACAGCGAAGACGCCCGGGTCCCGTGGATGCAGCAGTTGCTGGACAACCCCTTCCTGCTGCTGTTCCTGGGCGTGCTGATCCCCATGGTGGTCTACACGCTGTGGGGCGTCATCGACATCCTGACCATCCCGGTCGGCAAGTGAAGGAGCAGCCATGAGCGCCATCCTCCCGCCGGCCGAGCGACTCTGGTGGAAGCATCCGCTGGACCGCGTCGAGGGCACCTGGATCGCCATCGCCTTCGCGTGGTGCATGGTGATGTTCTTCATGATGATCTACTGGCACGCCTACGGGAAGCAGAACCTCTCCACCGAGACCTACAGGACCACGCCGGAGAAGTTCTCCGCGAAGGCCCAGGCGGTGGTCGACAAGTACACGGTGCGCACGGAGACCGACCAGAAGACGCCGGTGGTGGCGCCGCCCGCCGGCAGTGACGTCTACCTGGTCGCACGGCTGTGGGCGTGGTGGCCGATCCTGGAGCTGGAGAAGGGCAAGACCTACCGCCTGCACCTCACGGCCATGGACTACAACCACGGCTTCTCGCTGCAGCCCGCCAACATCAACATCCAGGTGGTTCCGGGCTACGAGCACGTGGTGACGGTCACGCCCAACCAGTCGGGCACCTTCTCGGTCGTGTGCAACGAGTACTGCGGCATCAACCACCACACCATGGTGGGCCGCATCTACGTGAAATAGGAGGCCGCACCATGTCCGCCGTCCTGCCCGTTCCGTCCCCTGTGTCCGGGGTGTCCACCACCTACCGCACCTGCCCGCGCAGCGGCCTGCAGTTCGAGGCCCGCGCCGAGCGCCTGATGATCGCCAATGCCGTGACCGCGGTGGTGGCGCTGCTGGTCGGCGGCCTGCTCGCGATCGGCGTCGTGCTCACGCGCTGGCCCGCCGTGCACTGGCTGGCGCCCGACACCTTCTACATGGTGCTCACCGCGCACGGCATCGACATGCTGATCTTCTGGATCATCTTCTTCGAGATGGCGGTGCTGTACTTCTGTTCGTCGACGCTGCTGCGCTGCCGGCTCGCGACGCCCAACATGGCGTGGCTCGCGTTCGCGCTCATGCTGATCGGCGCCGTCACCAACAACGTGGCGGTGTTCCAGGGCGGCTCCAGCGTGATGATGACGTCGTACGTGCCGATGATGGCGGCGCCGTCGTTCTACCTGGGCCTGATCCTGTTCGCGGTGGGCGCGCTGATCGGCTGCTTCGTGTTCTTCGGCACGCTGGTCGTCGCCAGGCGTGAGAAGACCTACCAAGGCTCGGTCCCGCTGGTGACCTTCGGCGCGATCACGGCCGCGATCATCGCGGTGTTCACCATCGCCTCGGGGGCGATCATCCTGATCCCGACCTTCCTGATGTCGGTCGGCGTGGTGAAGGCGGTCGACCCGCTGGTGTACCGCACCATCTGGTGGGCCTTCGGGCACTCGTCGCAGCAGATCAACGTCGCGGCGCACATCTCGATCTGGTACGCGGTCGCCGCGATCGCGTTCGGCGCCAAGCCGATGTCCGAGCGGGTGAGCCGCGGCGCCTTCCTGCTGTACATCCTGTTCCTGCAGCTCGCGAGCGCGCACCACCTGCTGGCCGACCCCGGCCTGTCCACCGGCTGGAAGGTGGTGAACACCAGCTACTTCATGTACTTCGCCGTGCTGGCCTCGATGATCCACGGCCTGACCATTCCCGGCGCCATCGAGGTCGCGCAGCGGCAGAAGGGCTACACGCGCGGCCTGTTCGAATGGCTGCGCAAGGCGCCGTGGGGCAATCCGGTGTTCTCGGGCATGTTCATCTCGCTCATCGGCTTCGGCTTCCTGGGCGGCATCTCGGGCGTGATGATGGGCACGGAGCAGCTGAACATGCTGATCCACAACACCATCTACGTCCCGGGGCACTTCCACGCCACGGTGGTGGTGGGCACCACGCTGTCGTTCATGGCGCTCACCTACTTCCTGATCCCCGTGCTGTTCCGGCGCGAGATGATCCTGCCGCAGCTCGCCAGGCTGCAGCCCTACCTGTTCGGGCTGTCGATGTACTTCTTCTGCCTGGTGATGATGGGTGCCGGCACGCTGGGCGTCTCGCGGCGACACTGGGACATGGCGTTCCAGGGCGCGGCGCTGGCCTACGAGTGGCCCGGCGCGGCCTACCTGATGATGGGCCTGGTCGGCATCGCCGGTGTCGCCGCCATCGCCGGCGGCGGCATCTACATCCTGGTGACCGTGGGCTCGCTGCTGTTCGGCCGCAAGCTGGAGAGCGGGCACAAGAGCAAGGACTTCACGCCGATCCCGCCGACGGCGCCCTCCGCGGTGGCGCAGACCTACGGTTCCGCCGGCTTCGCGGCGCCGGGCACCTTCGTGCTGGCGATGCTGTTCCTGGTGGCCTTCGTCCTGTACTACTTCATCAACTGGAAGTACCTGGGCCAGCTCTGGGGCCTCAGCTGAGGAGGGCGATCATGTCCGCCACCGTCCTCGCTTCGCCACCGCGCGGCCTCGTGCTGGCGCGCGCGGTGCTCTCGCTCTTCAAGCTGCGCATCGGCATGCTGATCATGGTCACCGCGCTGGTCGGCCTGGCGGTGACGCCGGGGGCGGCGCTCGGCATCGCGCAGGTGACGGTGCTCGCGCTGTCGGTACTGGTGGCCTCCGCCAGCGCCGGCGCCTTCAACCAGTACGCCGAGCACGAAGCCGACCGGCTGATGCGGCGCACGGCCGGGCGCGCCTTCGCCACCGGGGCGCTGCCGCACCATCCGGCGTGGCTGCTGCTCATGGCGGTGCTGCTGGCGGCCGCCGTCGGCGCTGCCTGGGCGGTGCTCAATGCCGCGGCCGCGGCCTACGTCTTCCTCGGCGCCTTCTTCTACGGCGTGGTCTACACGCTGTGGCTGAAGCGCCGCACGGCCTGGAACATCGTCGTCGGCGGCCTGGCCGGCAGCTTCGCGGTGCTGGCCGGCGCGGCGGCGGTCGACCCCGTGCCGGGCGCGCAGGGCTGGCTGCTGGCGCTGGTGCTGTTCCTGTGGACGCCGCCGCACTTCTGGAGCCTGGCGATCGCCAACCGCGCCGACTACCAGGCGGCCGGTGTGCCGATGCTGCCGGTGGTGGTCGGCGAGGCCCGCGCGGCCTGGATCGTGTTCGCCAGCACCGTGGCGCTGGTCGCCGCATCCGTCGCGCCGCTGGCCTGCGGCGCCGGCTGGATCTACGGCGTGGGCGCGATCGCCGGCGGCGGCTACTTCCTGCGCAAGTCCTGGCAGCTCGCGCGCAACCCGACGCGGCCCAGCGCGATCGGCTCCTTCCTGGCGTCGCTGGTGCAGCTGAGCGCGCTGCTTGCCGGAGCCACGCTCGACGCGCTGCTGCGCTGACGCGTCCGCCCGCAGTCCACCATGGCCCGCTTGATCCGCTCCAGCCTGCGCGGTGTCGTTGCGGCCTGCATGCTGGCGCCGCTCTTCGCCTTCGCGCAGTCCTCGGAGTCGCTCGACGCCGCCGCGGCGATGCGTGAGAGCCAGGCGGCGGTGGGGCGTAAGGTCACCGACCGCACGCTGCTGGACCGCGAGGGGCGCCCCGTGGCGCTGGCGTCGCTGCGCGGCAAGCCGCTGCTGGTGAGCTTCATCTACACCGGCTGCTTCCAGGCCTGCCCGGCAACGACGCGCGCGCTGGCCGAATCGGTGCGCGCACTGGAGGCGCGCTTCGGCGAGCGCAGCTTCGACGTGGTGAGCATCGGCTTCAACCAGCCGGCCGATTCACCGCAGGCGATGAAGGCCTTCGCCGCACAGCAGGGCCTGGCCCGCGCCAACTGGGAATTCCTGAGTGCGCCGGCCGCGGTGGTCGAGCCGCTCACGCGCGAGTTCGGCTTCCGGTACGCGCCGACGCCGGCCGGCTTCGACCACGTCCTGCAGGTCTCGCTGCTCGACGCCGAGGGCCGCATCGCGCGCCAGGTCTACGGCGACCGGCCCGCCGTCGACGTGCTCGGCACCGCGCTCCAGCAGCTGCTCGCGGGCCGGCCGCTCGAGGCGGACGAGGGCCTGGTTGCGAGGGTGCTGGACCGCATCCGCATCCTGTGCACCGTGTACGACCCGGCGACCGACAGCTACCGCGTGGACTACAGCCTGGCCTGGGAGATCGCCGGCGGAGTGAGCTTCATCCTGTTCATGGCGCTGTACATGCTCAACGAATGGCGGGTGCGGCAACGGGAGCGCCGGCATGCGCCGCTGGGCCCTCGCGCTTGACCACGCCTTCGACGCCAGCTTCGGCGCCGCCGGCAATCCGCTCAAGCAGCTGGGCGCGCTCGCGTTCCTGCTGCTGTGGCTGCTGGCGCTGACCGGCGTCGTGCTCTATGCGCTGCTCGACACCTCGGCCGCCGGCGCCTACGCGTCCATCGATGCGCTGTCTCGCGAGCCCTGGAGCGCCGGCAGCGCCCTGCGCGGCCTGCACCGCTACGGCGCCGACGCTTTCGTGCTGGTGATGCTGCTGCACCTGCTGCGCGAATGGGTGTACGGGCGGCAGGGCGGCTTTCGCGCGTACTCGTGGTGGACCGGCGTGCTGCTGCTGCCGATCGCCTATGCCTGCGCCATCAACGGCTTCTGGATCAACTGGGACCGCCTCGGCCAGTTCTCGGCGATCGCCACCGCCGAATGGCTCGATGCCTTGCCCTTCCTCGGTTCGCCGCTGGCGCGCAACTTCCTGCAGGGTGCCGTGGCCGACCGCCTGTTCTCGCTGTTCGTGTTCGTGCACCTGGGGCTGCCGCTGCTGCTGGTGTTCGCCTGCTGGGCGCACGTGCAGAGGATCGGCCGACCCGACGTGTTTCCCCTGCGCAAGCTGGCACTCGGCACCTGCGCGCTGCTGCTGGTAATGGCCCTCGCACTGCCGGTGCAAAGCCAGGGTCCGGCGGATCTCGCCAGCGCGCCGCAGCGCCTGTCCATCGACTGGCTGCTGCTGTTCCTGCACCCGCTGGTGGACGCCACCGGCGCGCAGGTGACCTGGGCCCTGCTGGCCGTCGTCCTGTCCGGGCTGGTGGCGCTGCCGCTGCTGCGGCGCGTGCCTGCGCAGCCGGTCGCGGTGGTGGTCCCCAACCAGTGCAGCGGCTGCGGCCGCTGCGTGGACGACTGTCCCTTTGCCGCGATCACGCTGGTGCCGCATCCGCTGCGGCACGTCGGCGTGCAGCTTGCGCGCGTGGACGCGCAGCTGTGCGCGGGCTGCGGCATCTGCGCCGGCGCCTGTCCCTCCTCGACGCCGTTCCGCAAGACCGACGTGCTGGTGACGGGCATCGACATGCCGCAGGCCCCGGTCGCGCAGCTGCGCGAGCGGCTGCAGCAGGGCCTCGCGGCGGGACGGCGGCGCGTGGTGTTCGGCTGCGACCACGGCGCGCGCGTCGACACCTTGCAGGCGCCGGACCTGCTGGCCCTGAGCCTGCCTTGCGCGGCGAACCTGCCGCCTTCGTTCGTCGACTACGCGCTGCGCCAGGGCGCGCGCGAGGTGGTAGTCGCCGGCTGCCGCGAGGGCGGCTGCGCCTTCCGGCTGGGGCAGCGCTGGACCGAAGAGCGGCTGCGCGGCCTGCGCGAGCCGCACCTGCGCCGCGAGGTGCCGGCCTCGGGCTGGCGCACCGTGTGGGCGGACGCGGGTGAGGAAACCCGCCTGCGCGAGGCACTGGAGGTGACCCCATGAAGAACTGGCGCGCCTGGCTGGGCCAGGGCCTGCTGTACGGACTGTTCGCGCTGTTCATCGGCGTGTTCTCCGGATGGCCGCCCTACCAGGCCCTGCCGGCCGGACAGGCCGTGCTGAAGGTGAGCTTCATCCACCACGGCCAGCGCGTCGCGCCCTGCCGCGCCTACACCCCGGAGGAGCTCGCGAAGCTGCCGCCCAACATGCGGCAGCCGATGAAGTGCGAGCGCGAGCGCAGTCCGGTCGCAATCGAAGTCGACCTCGACGGCGCCACCATCTACCGCCAGGTGGCGCCGCCGGCGGGTCTCTCGCGCGACGGGGCTTCCTCGGTCTACCACCGGCTGGCCATTCCGGCGGGCGAGCACCGCATCACCGTGCGCCTGCGCGACAGCACGCGGCCCGCTTTCGACTACACGCGCGACACCACCGTGCATCTGCGGGAAGCGCAGGTGCTGGTGATCGATTTCGACGCGCAAAAGGGAGGCATCACGCTGTCATGAGCACCTGGACCGCCATCCTGCCCGCACCGCGGGCGCGCACCGCGCCGCCGCCGGTGCAATCCCTCACCGACTACGCGTTCACCGTGCCGAACGACGCGCGCATCCCGCTCGCCCGCGGCTGGCTGTGGCTGGCCCTGGCCGCGCTGATCGGCTCCGGCCTGTTCTCCATCCTGCTGGTGATCTCCCGCACGCCCGGCGTGAACCGGCTGCTGCCCGCCGCGGATTTCTTCCACGTCGCGCTGGTCGCGCACGTCGACCTCTCGGTGCTGGTGTGGTTCGTCGCGGTCGCCGGCATGCTGTGGAGCCTCAATGCCTCGCCGCGCGGCCTGCGCTGGGGCTGGGCCGCCCTCGCGCTCGCCGGCGCGGGCACCGCGGCCATGACGCTGGCGCCGTTCGCGGGCGGCGGTGAGCCGGTCATGGCGAACTACATCCCCGTGCTGACGACGCCCCTGTTCATCGCCGGGCTGCTGGTGTTCGCCGCCGGTGTCGCGCTGCTGGTGCTGCGCACGCTGGTGCACGCGCCGCGCCTGGGCTTCGACTTCGACGGGCGGGGGGCGCTGCGCTTCGGCCTCAACGTCGCCGCGGTGGCTACCGCGGTGGCGCTGCTGGCCTTCGCCTGGTCGTATGCGGCCGTGCCGACGTCGCTGGCGGGCAAGGCCTATTACGAGATCCTGTTCTGGGGCGGCGGGCACGCCTTGCAGTTCACCTGGACGCTGCTGATGCTGGTCGCGTGGCTGTGGCTCGCGGCCGCCTGCGGCGCGCGGGTTCCGCTCAGCCCGCGCGTGGCGCTGCTGATGTTCGGGCTGGCGCTGGCCAGCGTGTTCGTCACGCCCCTGGCCTATGTCGCGCACGACGTCACTTCGGTGGAACACCGCGCGCTGCTGACCTGGGCGATGCGCATCGGTGGCGGGCTGTCCATCCTGCCGGTGGCGCTGGCCGCGGTCGCGGGGCTGCTGTGCGCGCCGCCGCTGCGGCCCGAGGCACGGCCCTGGCGCGCCGCGCTGCTCGCGTCGGTGCTGCTGTTCGGCGCCGGCGGCCTGATCGGCGTCTTCATCACCGGCAGCAACGTGCGCATCCCGGCGCACTACCACGGCTGCATCGTCGGCGTGACGCTGGCGCTGATGGGCCTGGTCTACCGGCTGCTGCCCGCGCTCGGCTACGCCGCGCCGCACGGGCGGCTGGCCACGGCGCAGCCGTGGATCTACGGGGCGGGGCAACTGATGCACATCGTCGGCCTGGTCTGGTCCGGCGGCTACGGCGTGCAGCGCAAGGTGGCCGGGGCAGAGCAGGTGCTGCGCAGCCCGGGCGAGATCGCCGGCATGGGGCTGATGGGCCTGGGCGGCGCCATCGCCATCGTGGGCGGCCTGCTGTTCCTGGTGGTGGTGCTGCGCGCCATGCGCCGCGCGCCGCGGCGCGCACCCGGCGTGCAGGCGGTCGCGTGATGGGGCGCCTGCAGGCGGCGTTGCAATGGCTGTTCGTTCGGCTCGAGGGGCTGTTCAACGCCGCCTTCGGCGATCGCCTGAATCCGCTCTACCACCTGGGCGCCATCACCTTCTTCCTGTTCTGGGTGGTTGGCGCGAGCGGGCTGTACCTCTACGCCTTCTTCGACACCGGGGTCGACGCCGCATACGCCTCGGTGGAGTCGCTCACGCACCGCCAGTGGTTCGCCGGCGGCATCCTGCGCAGCCTGCACCGCTATGCCTCCGATGCCATGGTGCTGACGATGCTGCTGCACCTGCTGCGCCACTTCGCCTTCGACCGCTTCCGCGGCTACCGCTGGTTCTCTTGGTTGACCGGGGTCGCCCTGGTGTGGCTGGTCTACGCGTCCGGCATCAACGGCTACATGCTGCCCTGGGACCGGCTGGCCCAGTTCGTGATCGTGGCGGTGTTCGAGTGGCTGGACTGGCTGCCCAGCTTCGGCGGCACGCTGATGCGCAACTTCATCTACAGCACGAGCGTCAGCGACCGCTTCTTCTCGCTGCTGTCCTTCCTGCACATCGGCCTGCCGCTCGCCGTGCTGCTGCTGATGTGGGTGCACGTGCAGCGCGTGCCCAAGGCGCGGACCGCGCCGCCGCGGCCGATCGCCGCCGGCCTGCTGGCCGCGCTGCTGCTGCTGTCGCTCCTGCGTCCCGCGCTCAGCCAGGGGGGCGCCGCCGACATGGCGCAGGCCGTCACCACGGTGCGCCTCGACTGGTTCTACCTGGCGCTGCTGCCGCTGATGGCCGCCTGGCCGCTGGGGCAGGTATGGGCGCTGGCCGGCGCCGGCAGCGCCCTGCTGGCGGTGCTGCCCTGGTGGCCCCGGCGGCGGATCGCGGCGCAGGGCGAGCACCAGCTGGTGCTGCACGGCGCCGGCGGCGCGCAGGCGCAGGTGCGCGTGCGCGAGGGCGAGACGCTGCTGGACGCGGGCCTGCGGGAAGGCCTGGCGCTGCCCTACGAATGCCGCAACGGCGGCTGCGGCGTCTGCCTTTGCGCGATCGAATACGGGAAGGTGGAGCACCGGCCCTACCAGCGCAGCGTGCTGTCGGACGAGGCGCGGGCGCGCGGCCAGGCGCTCCTGTGCTGCGCGGTGCCGCTGGAGGACGTCTGCGTCGCGATCGACGCGCCGCTGGAAGGCGCCGCCGCCGGCCCGGCCGTGCACACCGGTCGCGTCGACGCCATGGAACGGCTGGCACCCGACGTGATGCGGCTTTGGGTCACGCTGCCGCCCGGCCAGCGGATCCCCTTCACCGCCGGCCAGTACATCCACATCCTGCTGGACGACGGCCAGCGCCGCGCCTTCTCGTTCGCCAACCCGCCGCACGACGACGCGCGCATCGAGCTGCACGTGCGCCGCATCCCCGGCGGCCGCTTCAGCGGCCAGGTGTTCGAGCACATGCAGGTCGGCGACCCCCTGCGCTTCGAAGGACCCCTGGGCGACTTCGTGCTGCGCGAAGGCGAGCGGCCCATCGTGCTGGTCGCCGCCGCCACCGGCTTCGCGCCCATCAAGAGCATCGTGGAGGACGCCTTCCAGCGCGGCCTGCGCCGGCCCATGCACCTCTACTGGGGCGTGCGCCGGCCCCAGGACCTGTACCTGCCGGATCTCACCGCCCGCTGGGAGCGCGAGCACCCGTCCTTCCGGATGGTTGCCGTCGTGTCGGAGCCGCAGCCGGAAGACGGCTGGCAGGGACGCACCGGGCTGGTCCACGAGGCGATCCTGGCGGACTTCCCGGACCTGGCCGGGCACGAGGTGTACGTCTGCGGCTCGGCGCGGATGGTGGACGCGGCGGTGCACGAGTTCCTGGCCCGCGGCCTGGCCGACGACGCCTGCTTTTCCGATCTATTCCTGCCGGCCATGCAGGCCGCTTGATCTGCCGCAAACGGGCGCGCCGCTAGGCCGCCAGACTGGCACCGTCGGACCGCCCTTCGGCGTTCCGGAAAGCCCGCTGCGATGGACAACCGGGGCCGACCCAGTTTCGACCTGCCGCGCTACCTGTCGACGCTGCCGCTGTTCCACGACCTGGCGCCGGTGGAGCTCGCGCGGCTGGCGGAAGGCTGCACGCTGCGCCGGCTCGCGCGGGGCGAGGCGGTGTTCCGCGTGGGCGAGCCGTGCGAGCACTTCCACGTCACGGTGATCGGCCAGGTCAAGCTGTTCGCGCTCTCGCCGCAGGGACAGGAAAAGGTGATCGAACTGATCGGCCCGGGCGGCACCTTCGCCGAAGCGCTGATGTTCACCGGCCGGCCCTACATCGTCAGTGCCCAGGCCGTGACCGATGCGCTGGTGCTGAGCGTCAGCAAGGAGGCCGTGCTGAGGGAGATCGAGCTCGATCCGCGCTTCAGCCTGCGGATGCTGGCCGGCGTGTCGCGCCGGCTCCATGGCCTGGTGCGCGACGTCGAGGCCTACACGCTGCATTCGGGCGCGCAGCGGGTCATCGGCTTCCTGCTGCGCGACGTCGCGGAGCGCCCGGACGCGCAGTCGCCGCTGACCGTGACGCTGCCGGTCAGCAAGGCGATGGTCGCCTCGCGCCTGTCGCTCACGCCGGAGTACTTCTCGCGCGTGCTGCACGAGCTGGAAGCGCAGGGGCTGATCGAGATCGACCGCCGCGACATCCGCATCCGCGACCCGCAGACGCTGGCGCAATATCCCTTGCAGTGAATGCCGCGCGCGAGGCCGTGCGCCTCAGTGCGACGTGCCCTCGGACCGCGCCAGCTTGTTGCCGATGTTGTACTTGCCCACGGGCTTGCGCATGGGGATCCGCTTCACCTCGGTAAGCGTCGCCGCGTCGTACACGATCAGGGCGCCATCGTCCTCCCACAGGCTCAGCAGGGCGTAGCGGCCGTCCCGCGTGAATTCCACGTGCGCCACCGTGCGCCCAGGCTCGGGCCGCAGCGTGCGCACCGGCTCCAGCGTGCGCTTGTCGATCACCAGCATCGTGTCGCGCGCGGGGCTCATCATCGCGTCGACCCAGGCATAGGGCGTGTTCTCGTGGCTGCGCAGGAAGAAGCCGGGGCCCGGCGTGGGGATCTCCTTGACCGGCTTCCAGCCCGCCATGTCGATCACGCTCACCATGCCCTGCTTGAGGTTGGTGGTCGCCAGCACCGGCTTGCCGTTCCAGTCGAAGGTGATGCCCGATCCCAGGTGCGGCATGCCGCCCAGCGGCACCGTGGCGATGCGGCGGCGGATGTCCAGGTTCACGACCTGCGCCGGCGCGTTGCCATCGGCCGCGGCGCGCGCCGTGCCGATCGCGTGCCGGTAAGCCGCATCGAAGAAGAAGTCGTCGAGCGGCTCGTCCAGCGGGGTGCGGCGCACGCCCTGGTAACCGGGCTTGGCGATCGCCTCGCCCATGCGGTGGTCGTGCACGTAGCCGTCGAAGATCGGTTCTGCCTTCGGGTCGTACGAGATCTCCCACAGCTCCGGGATGTCCTTGAGCGCCACCACGAAGCTGTGGCGCGGCGCGGCGTCGTACACCGCCGACACGCGCGAGGTCTGCTTGCCGTCCAGCGTCGCCGCGGCATAGCTGCGCACCAGCTTCAGGTCGGCATCGAACAGGGCCAGGGTGTGCGGCAGGTAGTTGGCGGCCAGGATCCAGCGGCCGTCGCTGCTCACCGCCACGTTGCGCATGTTCAGCCCGGCGCGCACCTCGGCCACCACCGCGAGGTTCCACAGGTCGTACTTGGTGATCCAGCCGTCGCGCGAGCCGAAGTAGACGAACCGTCCCTCGGGCGAGAACTTCGGCCCGCCGTGCAGTGCGAAGCGCGAGGGAAAGCGGTGGACCACCTCGAACCGGTCGCCGTCCACCAGCGACACGTGGTGGTCGCCGCCCTCGACGACCACGAACAGGTTCATCGGATCGGCCTGCCACTTCGGCCGCGCCGGCCATTGCGCCGAGCCTTCGACGAAGGTGCGGGAAGCACGGATCTCCTCGTCGCCCCAGCGCGGCGCCGGCAGCACCGGGCTGTAGATCCAGGCGGCCAGCGCGGACACTTCGGCCGCGTCCAGCTTGCCGCCGAAGGCCGGCATCTGCGTGGCCGCGCGTCCGTCGCGGATCACCCTGGCCGCCTCGTCGCGCTTCAGGCGCTCCAGGCTTTGCGGCAGCAGGGCCGGACCCATGCCGCCCACGCGCTGCTCGCCATGGCAGGCGGCGCAGTTCGCGCGGTAGAGCGCCGCTGCGTCCGGCACGGCCGGCTGCGCAGCGGCCAGCACCGGCAGCAGCAAGGACAGGGCCGTGGCCCCCAGTTCACGCCAGCGCATGGCTCGCTCCCGTGGCGGCGGGCTCCATCCCCAGCTCGCTGTCGTCCAGGTAGCAGCCCGGGTCTTCGGCCCAGGCGTTGCCGGTGAGCTGGTGGGCCCGCACCCGCGTGTTGCCGTTGCAGATGTCGGCCTGCGGGCAGGCGGCGCAGCGCCCTTCCAGTGGACGCGGCCGTTGCTTGAGTCCCGCCATCAGCGGATCGCCGCGGTCCTCCCAGATCGTGGAGAACGGCCGCTGGCGCACGCTGCCCAGGTCGTGGTGCCACCACATGGTGTCGGGATGCACGTGCCCCAGGTTGTCGATGTTGGCCACCGCCACACCCGAGGCGTTGCCGCCCCACGCCACCAGCCGTTCGCGCAGCGGCTGCGCCCATTGCGGCCAGCGCGCCTGCACCCAGCGGTGCAGGTAGACGCCGTCGGCATCGTTGTTGCCGCTGACGAACTCGGTGGCCTCGCCGCGCCAGGCTGCCTCCCATGCGGTGTCGAACAGCAGGTCCATCGCGGCGCGGGTGGAGGCGAACTGCGCGTCGCGCGCTCGGTGGATGTTGCCGCGGCCCGCGTAGTTGAGGTGCGAGAAGTAGAACTTGCCGACCTGCTCCTCGCGCATCAGCTGCAGCAGCGCCGGCAGGTCCATGGCGTTCATCGCCGTGAGCGTGTAGCGCATGCCGATGTTCACGCCGCGCGCGCGCAGCATGCGCAGCGCGGCCATGGAGCGGTCGAACGCGCCTTCCAGCCTGCGGAACTTGTCGTGGGTGGCGCGCAGGCCGTCGATGCTGATGCCGACGTAGTCGAAGCCGTGGCCCGCGATGCGATCGGCCATGGCCGCATCGATCAGGGTGCCGTTGGTGGACAGGCCCAGATGGAAGCCCAGTTCCTTGGCGCGGTCCGCCAGCGGCCACAGGTGGGGCGAGAGCAGCGGTTCGCCGCCGGAGAGGATCAGCGCTGGCACCCCGTAGGCTTTCAGGTCGGCGAGCACCGCGAGCATTTCGGCCTCGTCGAGCTCGCCCGGGTAATGGTGGTCGGCCGACAGCGCGTAGCAGTGCTTGCAGGTGAGGTTGCAGCGGCGCGTGAGGTTCCAGATCACGACCGGACGCGGACCGTTGGGGCCGCGGCGCAAGGGCGGGGGCGGCGGGTAGCTCCCGCTTCGCTCGGCTTGCGCGACTTCGCGCAGGTATTGGGAGATGCGCAGCATGCTCGTGTTCCTTCAGGGCATCGCCAGGCGCAGCCCGGTCTTCTTCAGCAGCTGCGTGCTGTACAGGATGTCGCGGCCGCGGCAGGCCGTGCCCAGCAGCGTCGCCACGACCGCGGCCTGGCGCTCCACTTCCTCGCGCGAGCGGCCATGCAGCATCACGAACAGGTTGTAGGGCCAGTCGGGCAGATCGCGCGTGCGGCGATAGCAGTGGGTGACGCCCGGCAGCCGGCCGATGCGCTCGCCGAGTGCATCGACCCGCGCATCGTCCACGTCCCACACGGTCATGCCGTTGGCGGTGTAGCCCAGGCGGTAGTGGTTGGCCACCGCGCCGATGCGGCGGATCAGCCCGCGCTGCAGCATCGCCGCCAGCCGCTCCTGCACTTCGCGCGCCGAGATGCCCACCATGGCGCCGACGGCCTCGTAGGGCTGTGGCACCAGCGGCAGACCGCTCTGCGTCGCGGCGATCAGCTCGCGGTCGACCGGGTCCAGCTTCTCGTCGTTCATGCCATTCCCTCCACCGGTCGCGCCGACGTGGCCGGCAGCCGCAGCTCGACGCGGAACTCGCGCTCCTTGGGGAAGGCGTGCACGCGCAGGCCGGTCTCGGCCTCGATCGCGCGCAGGCAGTCGGCGACCCCCTCCGCCGAGTCCGCCGCGACCACGAACCACATGTTGAGGCGGTGGGTGCGCCGGTAGTTGTGCGCGACCTGCAGGTGCGCGTTGACCTGGGCCGCCACCGCATCGAAGCGTTCGGCCGGCACCTCCAGCGCCGCGAGCAGGTAGGAGCCGCCGGCACGCTCGATCTGGTAGAGCGGCCCGAGCCGGGTCAGCACGCCGGTGGACAGCAGCTTGGACAGGCGGTCGATCACCTCGTCCTCGCGCAGTCCCAGCGCCGCGCCGATCCGCGCGAACGGACGGTCCTCCACCGGAAAGCCGTCGTGCAGGTGATCGATCAGGCGCGCATCGATGGCGTCCAGTTCCGCGCGCAGTGCCGGGTTCATGCGCTCACCTCCACTTCGTTGAGGGACGGCAAGGTGGCGCCGAAGTAGCGCCCGCCGGTCTGCTTGAAGCGGCGCACGCTGAACAGCGTCGCGTGCGGCAGTTCCACCGCACCGCTGGCGGCGAGCGCCTGCGCGACCAGCGCTTCGACCGCGGCGCGTTCGCGGCCGTGCACCATGAAGTACAGGTTGTACGGCCAGCGCGGGTCGGTGGCGCGCTGGTAGGCGAGGGTGACGCCCGCTTGTGCCGCCAGCGCGGCGCCGATGGCGTCGACCTGCGCGGTGGGTGCCGCGACGACCGTCATCGCGTTCGCAGCGAAGCCGACATCGTGATGGCGCACCACGATGCCGAAGCGCCGCAAGGTGCCGCTGCGCTGCCAGCGGCGCAGCACCGCCAGCACGGCCTCGCGCGGCCAGCCGAGCTCGGCGGCCCACACGTCGTAGGGTTGCGGCACCAGCGGCAGGCCGGCTTCGGCCAGCACCGCGAGCGGACGCTCGGACGCGCCGACGGGTCGCCCCGGCCGGTCCGCATGCCGCGGGCGGCTGCGCTGCGCGTGCGCTGCCCGCAAATCGAAGCCCAGGTCGATGCGGTACGGCCGCACCATCGGCAGGAACAGCGCCGGCACGCCGGCGTCGCGCGCCAGCCGGTCGGCGATGCTCCGGACGGCGGCGGGGTCGTTGCCGGTGAGCACGTACCAGAGGTTCCAGTCGTGCTCGCGCTGGTAGTTGTGGTTCACCGCCGGCTCGCTGCTGACCAGCTCCGCGACTTCTTCCAGCCGCTCCGGCGGCACCGCCAGCGCGCACAGGGCCGCAGCGCCGCCGGCGCCGCGTCCCCACACCGCGCCGATGCGGCCGATCTGTCCCGCGGTGCGGCAGGCGCGCAAGGCTTGCAGCACGGCGTCTTCGGTGAGGGACAGCCGCCTGGCCATCGCCTCGAAAGGACGTGCCACCAGCGGGAATCCGTGCTGGAAGTCGCTCAGCAGCGCCAGGGCGGCGTCGTCGGGAAAGGCGGCGTACTGCATGGTGCGGCTACAGGCCGATGCGGCCCGCGCGTGCCGTGAAGAAGATGCCGCTGGGCTCCTGCACGGGCAGGCGCGCCAGGGTCTCGAAGCTCGCCGTGTCGATCACGGACACGTGGTTGGCGTCGCGCGAACTGATCCACACGGCCTCGCCGCGCGGCGTGAACTCCATGTGCAGCACCGCCTTGCCCGGCTCCAGCGTGCGGATCACCTTGCGGCTCATCGTGTCGATCACCTGCACCTGGTGGTAGTCGGGCAGCGCGAAGTTGACCCAGACCTGGCGGCCATCGGGCCGCGCCATCGCGAACACCGGCTGGCCGGCGACCGGCACGCGCGCCACTTCCTCCCAGCGCGCGGTGTCGACCACCAGCAGTTCGTGCCGCCCGACCGCGGGCAGCCAGGCTTCGCGCCCGGCGACGGCCCAGCCGCGCAGGTGCGGCATCTTGTAGACCGGCAGCGGCTGCTGGCCGCGGCCGTAGCCATGCAGGATGCGGCGCACGCGCGGTGCCGGATCCCACAGGTCGATCAGCGCCAGCCCGTCCTCGCCGAACAGGCCGGCGAGGTAGTAGCGGCCATCCGGCGTGACCAGCGCGTCGTAAGGCTGGCGGCCCACCTGCTCGAAGCGCGTGATGCGCGGCTGCGCGGGATCGGCCAGGTCGGCGATCCAGATCTGGTCCGCATCGAACAGCGAAAAAATGAAACGGCGACCCGGCAGGTCGGCGAGCCCGACGACACGCGAACGCTGCGTGCTGCCATCGGCCGCGCGGTAGCTGGCGGGAATGTCGGCGACCGGCGCCAGCGTGCGGGCATCGAACACGCGCACGCCGCCCGGCGTGTAGTTCTGCGCCGCCACCAGCGTGCCGTCCTGCGAGATCGCGCCGCCGATGCTGTTGCCGGCCTGCTGGATGCGGTTCAGCACCCGCCGCCGCGGCAGGTTCACCAGCGTCAGCGCGCCGTCGCGGCCGAACACATAGGCGTGCGCGCCGTCGCGGCCGTACACGACGCTGGCATGCGACAGGTCGCCCAGCCCGGGGATCTCCCCCAGCACCTGGCGGCCCGTGGTGTTGATCACGGCCAGCGTGCCGCTGCCGCGTTCGACGACGACCCCGAGGTCGCCGGTTCCGCTTTCGGGCGGCAGGGAGGCACACCCGGGCAGGGCTCCCGCACCCAGCGCCGCCGCAGCGGCGCCCAGCAGCGTGCGCCGCTTCATGGCCGTTCTCCCGGAAATCCCTGCTGCAGCTGCTGCGCGATCCACACCGTGTCGTCGCGCGAAAGCAGCGGGGCCCAGCCCGGCATCGGTGTGCCCGGGCGGCCCTGGTAGATCGTGGTGACCAAGGCTTCCAGCGGCCACTGCGCCAGGCGTGCGGCATCCAGCGGCGGACCGAGCCCGCCGGTCAGCCGCATGCCGTGGCAGGAGCCGCAGTCCTGGCGCACCATGCGCACCAGCTCGCGCTGCCGTGCCGCATCCGGCGCCGCCTGCGCGAACGCGGGGGGCAGCAGGACCGCAGACAACACGACCAGCGCGAGCAGCTTCACGGTGCGCAGCCTCAGCTTGTCTTCAGGATGAACTCGATGGCGCTCTTCAGGTCCGCGTCATTGATCTTGTCCGGCGGGTTCGGCGCCATCGGCACCGGGCCGAAGGTGCCACTGCCGCCCTTGCGCACCTTTTCCATCAGCTTGGCCGTGACGTCCTGGCCCTTGTACTTGGCCGCGATGTCCTGGAACGACGGGCCCACCAGCTTCTTGTCCTTGGCATGGCAGGCCACGCAGCCGGCCTTGTTCATGGCGTCCTCGGGCCCCGCGGCCCACGCGCCGGCGGCAAACAGCGCCGCGACGGCGATGACGATGTGTCGTTTCATTTTCCAGTTCTCCTTGTGGTTCAGTAGACGTCGCGCTGGGTGTTCCAGACGTTGAAGTGGCCGGTCGGCGTGATCAGGCGCGGGTCCTTGATCACGGCCTTGAGCTTCAGGGTCTTGTCGTCGATGACGACGATGGCCGACTGCTTGTCCTTGGCCGACCAGATCGACAGCCACACCTCGTCACCCGCCTTGTTGTATTCGGGCTGCAGCACGCGCATGGCGCCGCCGTCCTTGATGCCGGCCCATTCGGCCACCGGCAGCACCGTGAAGCCCTTTTCCAGGTTCTTGATGTCGAACACCGCAAGCGTCTGCGACATCTTGGGGTCCGGGTTCAACGGCGTGTCGACATACAGGTGCTGCGACTTCGGGTGGCTCTTGAGGAACAGGTTGCCGCCGCCCTGTCCCTTGAGCGTCTGCACCACCTTGAAGGCATTGGCCTTGTTCTTCACCGGGTCGGTGCCGATCAGCGAGATGGTCTCGTCGCCCAGGTGGCCTGTGGACCACACCGGGCCGTACTTCGGGTGGATGAAGTTGGCGCCGCGCCCGGGGTGCGGGATCTTGCCGACGTCGATCAGCGAGGCGAGCTTGCCTTCCTTCAGGTCGACCGCCGCGATCTTGTTGCTCTGGTTGGCCGCCACCATGAAATAGCGCTTGGTGGAGTCCAGCCCTCCGTCATGGAGGAAGCGCGCGGTGCCGATCTCGGTGACCTTCAGCGCGTTGACGTCGGAGTAGTCGACCAGCAGCGTCTTGCCGGTCTCCTTGACGTTCACCACGAACTCGGGCTTGAAGTGGCTGCCGACGATGGAGGCCACGCGCGGCTCGGGGTGGTATTCCTGCGCGTCCACGGTCATGCCGCGGGTGGCGACGATCTTCAGCGGCTCCAGCGTGTCGCCGTTCATGATCACGAACTGGGGCGGCCAGTAGGCGCCGGCGATCGCCAGCTTGTCCTCGTAGCCCTTGTACTTGCTGGTTTCGACCGAACGCGCTTCCAGGCCGATGCGCAGCTCGGCGACGTTGTCGGGCTTCTCCATCCACAGGTCGATCATGTTGATCTTGGCGTCGCGCCCGATCACGAACAGGTAGCGGCCCGAGGCCGACATGCGCGAGATGTGCACCGCGTAGCCGGTCTTGACGATGTTGATGATCTTCTTGGTGTCGCCGTCGATCAGCGCCACCTCGCCGGTGTCGCGCAGCGTGGTCGAGAAGATGTTCTCGATGTTGTAGTTGTTCATCTTGCGCTTCGGACGCTGCGCCGGCGGCACGATGACCTTCCACGTCTTCTTCATCTCCGCCATCCCGAACTCCGGCGGCTGGGGCGGGTCCTGCTGGATGTAGCGGGCCATCACGTCCACCGTCTTCTCGTCCATCTCGCCCGAGGTGAGCCAGTTGGGCATGCCGGCGGGCGAGCCGTAGGCGATGAACACCTTCAGGTAGTCGGTGCCCTTGCCGAGCGTGATGTCGGGCGTGAGCGGCTTGCCGGTGGCGCCCTTGCGCAGCACGCCGTGGCAGCCGGCGCAGCGCTCGAAGTACACCTTGCGCCCGACCTCGAACTCGGCCTGCGTCATGGCGGGCGCCTTCGGGTTGGTGCTCTGGTACATCGGCTCGTCCGCCAGCGGCGAGGCGCCGGCCTGGTAGTTCTTCTCGGCCGGGGTCACCGGGTGGCTTTCCTGCTTCTGCGCCAGCGAGATGCCGGCTGACAGGGCCGCGGCCAGTGCGAGGGCGGTGGCGCGGAGCGCGCGTCTGGACATGGTCTTCTCCTTGGTTTGGATCCCGTGTTCGGACGCGATCGTGCGCCGCACCACCGTTCGCCTCCTTGATCTGGTTCAAGGCCGATGCTGGAAGTCGAGGCGAGGATGGCTCCATGCAACTCGATGCCCCCCTCGCACCGGTCGTCAGCAGGAAGGCGGGCCCCGCGCCCGGCAAGGTCTGGCTGGTCGGCGCCGGTCCCGGCGATCCGGACCTGCTGACCGTCAAGGCGGCCCGCCTGCTCGCCTCCGCGCGCCTGGTGCTGCACGACCACCTGGTCGGCGAGGGCGTGATGGCGCTGCTTCCGTCCGGCGCCCGCCGCATCTGCGTCGGCAAGCGCGACCGGCGCCACACCCTGCCGCAGGAGGAGATCAACGCCCTGCTGGTGCGCTTCGCTGCCGCAGGCCACGCGGTGGTGCGCCTCAAGGGCGGCGATCCCTACGTGTTCGGGCGCGGCGGCGAGGAAGCGCTGGCGCTGGCCGCAGCCGGCATCCCGTTCGAGGTGGTGCCCGGCATCACTTCGGCGCAGGGCATGAGCGCCTATGCCGGCATTCCGCTCACGCACCGCGAGCACGCCTCCAGCGTGGTGTTCGCCACCGGCCACTGCCGCGAGGGCGGCGCCGCTCCCGACTGGCAGGCGCTGGCGCGGCCGCGGCAGACCGCGGTCATCTACATGGGGCTGGGCGCACTGGCGCAGATCTGCCGCGAGCTGGTCGCGCACGGCCTGGCGCCGGACACGCCGGCGGCCGTGGTCGAACAGGCGACCACCCAACGCCAGCGCGTGGTCTGCGGCACCCTGCTGACGCTGCCCACACTGGCGCAGGCGGAGCAGGTGGCCGCACCGGCGCTGATCGTGGTGGGCGAGGTGGTGCGCCTGCACGGCACGCTGGGCTGGTTCGCCCCGGCCGCGGCGGACCTCTTCCGGGAATCGCTGCCGCCGGCCTGATCGCACGGAGGACCGGGTCGCACGCGAGCGCCGTCCGGCGCCGGGCGCAGCCCGCACGCGCGAAAGCCCATGGCTTCGCACCTGCTCCTCCTATGATGCGGCCCAGCGTCAACAACTCCGGAGAACCAAGTGCGCTACCTCCTTGCTTCCGCCTTGCTCCTGGTGCTCGCCGCCTGCGCGTTGCAACCCGTGCCGCCCAGCGTGGCCCTGCCGTCCCAGGTGCCCGCTGCGATCGAGGCGCAGCTGGTGCAGATCGGCCGCGTCATCGATCCACCGAAGACCGCCGCGCTGTATGCGCCGCTGCAGCAGCGCGAACCCTATGCGGGCGTGAAGGTGGCGCGTGCGGAGCGCTTCGGCCCGGACCCCGAGCGCAACCTGCTGGACGTGTTCACGCCCACCGCCAGCGGCGGACCGCGGCCGGTGCTGGTGTTCGTGCATGGCGGCGGTTACGTCGCCGGCGCGCGGCGCACCGGCAGCGCGCCCTTCTACGACAACATCGGGCTGTGGGCGGTCAAGAACGGCATGGTCGCCGTCACCACCACCTACCGGCTCGCGCCGCAGAACAAGTGGCCGGCGGCGCAGGAGGACCTGGCCGCCACCATCGCCTGGGTGCGCGAGAACATCGCGGCCCGCGGCGGCGACCCCAACCGCATCTACCTTTTGGGCCATTCGGCGGGCGCCACGCACGTGGCGCAGTACGTGGGCCATCCGCGCTTCCACATCGAGCCAGGCGGGGGCATCGCCGGCGCCATCCTGCTGTCGGGCACCTTCGACCCCTCCACGGTGGATCCGAGCCCGGGCATGCAGGCCTACTTCGGCGACGACCCGTCGGTGTACCCGCGGCGCTCCGCCCTCCCGGGCATGGCCGCCACGCGGCTGCCGCTGATGGTGGCCTATGCGGAACTCGACCCCTCCAACTTCCACGAGCAGGCCGAGCAGGCGCAGGCGGCCCTGTGCGCGGCCGGCCGTTGCGGGCCGCTGCTGCAGTTGCGCGGCCACAGCCACATGTCCGAGGTCTACGCGATCAACACCGCCGACAGCGCGCTGGGCGACGCCATCCGCGGCTTCGTGTTCGGCCGCCGCTGATCGGCACCGCGCGCTGGACGAGCTGCCGCGATACCGGGCTCAGGCCGCGACGGCTTCCACCGCGGTGGCGATCACACCGCCGCCCAGGCAGACCTCGCCGTCGTACAGCACCGCCGACTGCCCGGGCGTGACGGCCCATTGCGGCTCCTCGAACTCGAGCCGCAGGCCGGCCGCGGTTTCGACCAGCGTGCACGGCGCGTCCGCCTGCCGGTAGCGCGTCTTGGCCGCATAGGCGCCGGGCGCGGGCGGCGTGCCGGCGATCCAGCTCAGGTCGTCGGCCTCCAGCGCGGAGGACAGCAGCCAGGGATGGTCGTGGCCCTGCACCACCCACAGCGTGTTCTTCCCGATGTCCTTGCGCGCGACGAACCAGGGCGCGTGCTCGCCGCCGCCGCGCTGCACGCCCTTTTCCTTCACGCCGCCGATGCCCAGGCCCTGGCGCTGGCCCAGCGTGTAGAAGGACAGTCCCTGGTGCTGGCCGATCACGCGGCCGCGCGGATCCTTGATCGGGCCCGGCTCCTTGCTGATGTAGCGGTTGAGGAACTCGCGGAAGGGCCGCTCGCCGATGAAGCAGATGCCGGTGGAGTCCTTCTTCTTCGCATTGGGCAGGCCGATCTGTTCGGCGATCTGCCGCACCACGGTCTTGCGCAGCTCGCCCACCGGGAACAGCGTCCTGGCCAGCTGCGCCTGGCTCAGGCGGTGCAGGAAGTAGCTCTGGTCCTTGCTGCCGTCCAGTCCCTTGAGCAGCTCGAAGCGGGTGATGCCGCCGAGCTTGCGCTCGCGCACCCGCGCGTAGTGGCCGGTGGCGATCTTCTCCGCGCCCAGGCGCATGGCGTGGTCGAGGAAGGCCTTGAACTTGATCTCGGCGTTGCACAGGACGTCCGGGTTGGGCGTGCGGCCCGCCTGGTATTCGCGCAGGAATTCGGCGAAGACGCGGTCCTTGTACTCGGCGGCGAAGTTGACGTGCTCGATCTCGATGCCCAGCACGTCGGCCACGCTGGCGGCATCGACGAAGTCCTCGTTGGACGAGCAGTATTCGCTGTCGTCGTCGTCTTCCCAGTTCTTCATGAAGATGGCGACGACCTCGTAGCCCTGCTGCTGGAGCAGGTACGCGCTGACCGCGGAGTCCACGCCCCCGCTGAGACCGACGACGACACGTGGCTTGCGACCCATGTGTGCGATTATCCCTGCGCGCCCTTGTCCTTATGCTTGCCCGGCCCAACCCGCTGCAGCTGCCCCGGCAGCGCCTCTCGCCCACCGGCCTGGCCGCCAGCGGCCTGCTGCACATCGCGCTGCTCTGGCTGCTGCTGCAGTACGCGCCCGTGCAGCAGGCGGTGCGCTACGTCGTGGTCCAGGCCGCGCGCCCCTTCAATGCGCCGCAGCCCGCCGCGCCGGTGAGCCGCGCGATCACGCCGCCGGCCGCACCGGGCAGCCCGGGCGATCCGCCCACCGTGTTCACCCAGCGGCCGGAGTCCAGCGTGCCGATCCAGGCGACCGACACCTTGCCGGACACGCTGCAGCAACCCCAGCGCAAGGAGCGGCGCGAGCGGCGTCCGGCGCCGGTGCCCGAGGCCGCCCCGGCGCCGCGTTCCCGCAGCGAGACCCGGYCCAACGTCCCCGCCGCCGCGCCGGAGCCCGCCCCCACGCCGCAGCCGGCCGAAATTCCGCCGAGCCCGGCGCCGCCTGCACCGGCGCCCGCGCCGCTGCCGCC
>NZ_JBFUKP010000030.1:0-43799 GCF_056400765.1 Ramlibacter sp. P4_H7 | reverse complement strand
CGCCCTGCCAGCGCGCCCCGGCCCGCCCGCGCGGGGCTTGGCAGCGGGGCGCAGCGCTCGCGCACCGCACGACCGCCGCGCTCGCACGCCGTTCGACACGCCCTGTCACTCATAGCGACGCGCAGCGGGAAGAACGTCAATCCATGAACTGCAACGCCGCCAGCCGCGCATACACGCCGCCATGCGCCATCAGCTCGTCGTGCCGTCCCACCTCCACGATCCGTCCGTGGTCCAGCACCACGATGCGGTCCGCCTGCTGCACGGTGGCCAGCCGGTGCGCGATCACCAGCGTCGTGCGGTCGCGCATCGCCGATTCCAGTGCGGCCTGCACCATGCGTTCGCTCTCCGCATCGAGCGCACTGGTGGCTTCGTCCAGCAACAGCAGCGGCGGATTCTTCAGCATCGCCCGCGCGATCGCGATGCGCTGCCGCTGGCCACCGGACAGCCGCACGCCACGCTCGCCCAGGAAGGTGTCGTAACCCTCGGGCAGGGCGAGGATGAAGTCGTGCGCGAACGCGCCGCGCGCGGCCGCATGCACTTCCTCCTCGCTGGCACCGGGCCGGCTGTAGCGGATGTTCTCCAGCGCCGACGCGGAGAAGATCACCGGCTCCTGCGGCACCAGGCCGATGCGCGCGCGCAGGTCCTGCAGGCGCAGTGCGTCCACCGGCGCGCCGTCGACGGCGATGCGTCCCTGCTGCGGATCGTAAAAGCGCAGCAGCAGCTGGAACACGGTGGTCTTGCCCGCGCCGCTGGGACCCACCAGCGCCACGGTTTCGCCGGGGGCGACCTCCAGCGTGAAATCGACCAAAGCCGGCGTCGCCGGCCGCGAGGGATAGTGGAACCGCACCGCTTCGAAGTGCACGCGGCTGCCGGCCGCGGGCGCGGGTGCCGACAGCGGCTCGCGGGGCGATTCGACCGGGGAGCGGCTCGCCAGCAGTTCCATCAGCCGCTCGGTGGCGCCGGCCGCGCGCAGCAGGTCGCCGTAGACCTCGCCCAGCACCGCGACCGCGCCGGCGAAGATCGCCACGTACAGCGCGGCCTGGCCCAGCTGGCCGGCGCTGATCTCGCCGCGCAGCACCGCCTGCGTGCCCTCGTACAGGCCCCACAGCATCAGGCCGGCGTTGGCGATGATCACGAAGGCGACCAGCGCGGCCCGGGCGCGCGTGCGCCGCACGCCGGTGCGGAAGGCGTTCTCGGTCGCGACGTCGAAGCGCTTCGCCTCGCGCGACTCCGCCGCATAGCTCTGCACCACGGGGATGGCATTGAGCACCTCGGCCGCGATCGCGCTGGAGTCGGCCACGCGGTCCTGGCTGGCGCGCGACAGCCGCCGCACGCGCCGGCCGAACCACATGGCCGGCAGCACGACCAGCAGCACCACGAGCAGCACCTGCGTCATCACGTAGGGATGCGTCACCACCAGCATGCTGATCGCACCGAGGCCCATCACCAGGTTGCGCATGCCCATCGAGAACGACGAACCCACCACCGTCTGCACCAGCGTCGTGTCGGTGGTCAGGCGCGACAGCACTTCGCCGGTCTGCGTGCTCTCGAAGAAGGCGGGGCTTTGCTCCAGAACGTGGGCGTACACGGCATTGCGCAGGTCGGCGGTGACGCGTTCGCCCAGCCAGCTCACCATGTAGAAGCGGAAGGCGGAGAACAGGCCCAACGCGATCGCGACGGCGAACAGCAGCAGGAACTGGCCGCGCAGCGCCATCGCGCGGGTGCCCGGCTCGGCAGCGATGCCCTGGTCGATCATCGTGCGCAGTGCGATCGGGAACACCAGCGTCGCCGCCGCCGCCAGCAGCAGGAACAGGCCCGCCAGCGCGATGCGCCCCCGGTAGGGCCGCAGGAAGGGCAGCAGCCCCGACAAAGACCTGGGGCTGCGCAGCTCAGGAGCGGCCATGGGCATCTTTTTTCATTGTTCGCCGATCGTACGGCGGGAATGTGAGCTGGCTCTTAATGCGGTGGACTGCTTTGCTGCGTCCCGCGATGTCGGCGTGCGGCTTAAGCTGGCTGACGCGATTCGGGGCCGCGCGCGGCGCCAGGCAGAAAATCGCCCGTAGCCATGGCCCTTCCACAGAGCAAGACACCCCGCCGCCGCAGCGGCGACCTCGACCGGCCCTGGGAGCCGGGCGATTCCATTCCCGCGCCGGAAGCGGAGCACCGCGACGACGAGGCGGCCTGGGCCCTGTTCAAGGACCTCGCGCACCAGCAGGATCGCCGCTTCGCCGACACCTTGCCGATGACGCGCCCCTCCGGTCTCTCCACCCAGGAGGCCGCGTGGGCGCCCACCCGGCCGCTGACCACCGTCGCCAGGGGTCTGCCGGCGGCGCCGCAGCAGCCCCTGTTCACACTGGAGGCCGCCATGCTGGTGGCCCGCCGCAACAACCGCGTCTGCCCACGTCCCGAGCGCTGGACCGCGTTCATGGCCTTGCTGCCGCCCCGCAAGACGCTGCGCGGCACGATGCACCCTTCCGTGCCGCCGCTCGGCGCGGCGTGGTCCGTGACTCCGCCGCTCACCAAGCGGCTGTACTTCCGCGAGCACATCGAGTGGGCCCAGCGCGCCGGCATGCTGGAGGACGTCATGGCCTTCATGCAGGGCCTGCCCGAGTCCGACTGGCTGCACATCGGCGAGGACTGAGTCCGGGCAGGGGCGCGTGCCGGCCCCCGGATAATCGGGCGCAGCAGCGCTAGCTCCCGATGAAACCCGCCGGCACCTCCTACAACCTCGCCCGCTTCGACCTGGTGTCGATCCGGCTGGTGGTGGACTGCGTGCAGCACGGCAGCCTGAGCGCCGCAGCGCGCGAGTCGCACCTGGCGCTGGCCGCCGCCAGCCGCCGCATCCGCGAGCTGGAAGATGCCGTGGGCGAGCCGCTGTTCGAGCGGCACGGCCGCGGCGTGCGGCCCACGGCGGCGGGCCGGGTGTTCGCGCGCCACGCGCTGGGCCTGCTGCAGTCGCTGGAGCAGATGGGCAGCGAGCTGGCCGACCTGCGCCAGGGCATCGCCAGGCACGTGCGCCTGTGCGCCAGCACCGCCGCGATCAACCAGTTCCTGCCGCCGTTGCTGGCCCGCTATGCCCGGCAGCAGGAGCAGGTGCGGGTGGACCTGGAGGAACAGGTGTCCACCGCCGTGGTGGCGACGCTGCGCGAGGGCCGTGCCGACATCGGCGTGTTCGTCGAGGGCGCCGAGACCGAGGGGCTGGACTGCCGCCTGTTCCGCCGCGACGAGCTGGTGCTGGTGCTGCCCGCGCGGCACCGGCTGGTGGGCCGCGGCGCGGTGGCCTTCGGCGAGGCGCTGGAGGAGGATTGGATCAGCCTGGCCGACGGCGCCGCGCTGCTGCAGAAGCAGCACGAGGCGGCACATGCCGCCGGCCGGCCGCTGCGCCTGCGCATGCAGGTGCGCAGCTTCGACGCGGTGTGCCACCTGGTCGCGTCGGGACTGGGCATCGCCATCCTGCCGAAGAACGCGGCGCTGCCCATCATCGGCGCGATGAAGCTGCGCTGGCGCGCGCTGTCCGATCCATGGGCGCAGCGCCGGCTGTTGCTGGCCACGCTCTCGGGTCCCCAGGATCCGGCCGTCGAAGAGCTGGCCCGCTTCCTGGTCGAGCCTTCGCAAAAGGCGAAAGCTCCGTCCCGCAACGAGCAATAGACGCCGCCGGGGCCCGGGCGCAGACTCGCGCCCCATGGAGACAAGACAAGCCCCCGGCCCGCTGGCCGGCCTGAAAGTCATCGAGATGGGCCAGCTCATCGCCGGCCCCTTCGCCGCGAAGACGCTGGCCGACTTCGGCGCCGACGTCGTCAAGATCGAGCCGCCCGGCGCCGGCGACCCGCTGCGCAACTGGCGGCTGCTCAAGAACGGCACCTCGGTGTGGTGGCAGGTGCAGTCGCGCAACAAGCGTTCGGTCGCGCTGGACCTGAAGAAACCCGAGGGCCAGGAGATCGTGCGCAAGCTCGCGGCCGAGGCCGACGTGCTGATCGAGAATTTCCGTCCCGGTGCGCTGGAAGGCTGGGGGCTGGACCCGCAGCAGCTGGTCGACGCGAACCCGAAGCTGGTCGTGCTGCGCATCAGCGGCTACGGCCAGACCGGTCCCTACCGCGACCGTCCCGGCTTCGGCGTGGTCGGTGAGGCGATGGGCGGGCTGCGCCACCTCACGGCCGAGCCAGGCCGCATCCCGGTGCGCGTGGGCGTGAGCATCGGCGACACGCTGGCGGCGTTGCACGGCGTGATCGGCATCCTGCTGGCGCTGCAGGAGCGGCAGCGCTCCGGCCAGGGCCAGGTGATCGACGTCGCGCTGTATGAGGCCGTCTTCAACTGCATGGAAAGCCTGCTGCCCGAGTTCAGCGCCTTCGGTGCGGTGCGCGGCCCCGGCGGCAGCGCCTTGCCCGGCATCGCGCCCAGCAACGCCTACCTGTGCAGCGACGGCGGCTACGCGCTGATCGCCGGCAACGGCGACAGCATCTACCGGCGGCTGATGGCCTCCATCGGCCGCGACGACCTCGGCAACGACCCGGCGCTGGCGGACAACGCCGGCCGCGTGCAGCGGGTCGCGGAGATCGACGCGGCGATCGGCGCCTGGACGCGGACGCGCACCGTCGACGAGGTGCTGGCCGTGCTGGAAGGTGCTTCCGTCCCGGCCGGCCGCATCTACACCGTGGCCGACATCGCGGCCGATCCGCACTACGCCGCGCGCGGCATGCTGCAGCAGGTCGAGCTGCCTGACGGCGACACGCTCACCGTGCCCGGCATCGTCCCCAAGCTGTCGCGCACGCCCGGCGCGCACGTGCGCAATGCGCCGGACATCGGCCAGGACACCGACGCCGTGATGCGCGAGATCGGACTCACCCCGGAACAGATCGCGGCGCTCAAGGGCCGCGGCGTCATCAAGGCCCCCCAATGAAGCCACGCATCTTCTTCAACGAGGTCGTCACCCGCGACGGCTTCCAGATCGAACCCGAATTCGTCGCCACCGACACCAAGGTGCAGCTGGTGGACGCGCTCAGCGCGTGCGGCTACGCCAAGATCGAGGTGACCTCGTTCACCTCGCCCAAGGCCATCCCCATGCTGCGCGACGCCGAGGAGGTGATGGGCCGCATCCGCCGCGCACCGGGCGTGGAGTACACGGTGCTGGTGCCCAACCTGCGCGGCGCCGAGCGCGCCATGGAGTCGCGCGCCGACGAGCTCAACCTCGTCATGTCCACCTCCGAGACGCACAACCTGGCCAACCTGCGCATGCCGCGCGAGAAGAGCTTCGCCGCGCTGGCGGACGTCGTCCGCTTCGTGGACGGCCGCACGCCGATCAACGTGTCGCTGTCCACCGCCTTCGGCTGCCCCATGGAGGGCGAGGTGCCGCAGGAGGTGGTGCTGGGCTGGGCGCAGCACTTCGCCGACCTGGGCGTGCGCGGCCTCACGATCTGCGACACCACCGGCATGGCCAACCCCGCGCAGGTGGCGCGCATGTGCGAGGCGGCGCAGCAGCGCTTTGCCGCACTGCAGCTCACGCTGCACTTCCACAACACGCGCGGCATGGGCCTGGCCAACGTGCTGGCCGCCGCACAGCAGGGCATCACGCGCTTCGACGGCTCGCTGGGCGGCCTGGGCGGCTGCCCCTATGCGCCGGGCGCCAGCGGCAACATCAGCAGCGAGGACGCGATCCACATGCTGGACGAGATGGGCTACGACACCGGCATGGACCTCGACCGCCTGCTGCAGGTCGCGCGCGCCTTGCCCGCCATCGTCGGCCACGAGGTGCCGGGCCAGGTCGCCAAGGCCGGCCCCAGCCGCCAGCTCCATCCCGTGCCCGCCGCCGTGACCGAACTGCGCGCCAACCTGTCCTGATCCCCGTTTCACCGCCAACAAGCGCCCCGCGAGGGCGCAAGAGGAGACTTTGCATGTCCGATTTCAACCGCAGGACCTTCCTGGGCGCCACCGGCGCGCTGGCTGCTTCGTTGGCGCTGCCTTCCTTCGCGCAGCTCGCCGGCAAGACGATCACGCTGATCGTGCCCTCCGCGCCCGGCGGCACCACCGACCTGTCGGCGCGCATGCTGGCCGAGCCGCTCGCCCGGGTGCTGCAAGCCAACGTGGTGGTCGACAACCGCAGCGGCGGCAACGGCAACATCGCCGGCCAGATGGTGGCCCGCGCGGCCGGCGACGGCAGCACGCTGCTGGTGCAGTACTCCGGCTACCAGTGCATCACGCCGCTGATCCAGCCGGTGTCCGGCTTCGACCCCGGCCGCGACCTGAAGCCGATCGGCCACCTGCTCGATGCCCCGCAGGTGATGGTGGTGCGGCAGAACTTTCCCGCCAACACCTTCCAGGAATTCCTGGCCTACGTGAAGGCCAACCCCGGCAAGGTGAACTACGCCTCCAGCGGCAACGGCGCGCTGCAGCACGTGACCACCGAGCTGCTGAAGGACCTGACCAGGACGTACATGACGCACATCCCGTACCGCGGCACCGGCCCCGCGCTCACGGACCTGCTGGCCGGCACGGTGGACCTGACCATCACCACGCCGCCGCCGCTGCTGCCGCACATCAAGGCCGGGCGCCTGAAGGCACTGATGGTGACGGGCAAGACGCGCCTGCCGGCCCTGCCCAACGTTCCGACGGCGACCGAGACCGGGGTTGCGCTGGTTGCGTCTTCGTGGTTCGCGGTGTACGGTCCCGCGAGCCTGTCGCCGGACCTGCAGAATCGGCTGTCGGCCGCGGTGCGGCAGGTGGTGGAGACGCCGGACTTCCACCGCCGCGCCGAAGAGCAGGGCGCCAAGGCCATCGCCATGAACCCCGCCGAGCTGCAGGCCCTGGGCAGCAACGAACGCGCCACCTGGGACCGCATCGTCAAGGTGGCCCACATCAAGGCCGACTGAACACCACGAACCACAGGAGACCCGCCATGCACCGTCGCCCCTTCCTGCGCCACGCGGCCTTCGCCGCCGCGGCGCTGATCGCCCCGGCCCTCGCCCTCGCGCAGGGCGGCTACCCGAGCAAGCCGATCACGCTGGTCGTGCCCAACCCGCCCGGCGGGCTGGTGGACACCTCCGCGCGCATCGTCTCGGATTCGCTCGGCAAGGTGCTGAACCAGACGGTGATCGTGGACAACCGCGGCGGCGGCAGCGGCAACGTGGCCTACGGCATGGTCGCGCGCGCGCCCGCCGACGGCTACACGCTGCTTACCTCGTACTCGGCCTACCACGTGGGCAACCCCTCGCTCACGCCCAAGCTGCCCTGGGCGCAGAAGGACTTCGCGCCGGTGGCGTTGGTGACGGTGGCCACCAACGTGATCGCCGCGCACCCTTCCGTGCCGGCCAACACGCTGCAGGAATTCATCGCCTACCTGAAGAAGAACCCGGGCAAGGTGAGCTACGCGTCGCAGGGCAACGGTTCGGTCTCGCACATCGGCACCGAAATGTTCAAGGCCCAGACCGGCACCAGCATGGTCCACATCCCCTACCGCGGCTCCGGCCCGGCGATCCAGGACGTGCTGTCGGGCCAGGTGCAGGTGTTCATGACCACGCCGCCCTCGGTGATGCAGCACGTGCAGTCGGGCAAGCTCAAGGCCTTCGCGGTCACCGGCGCCAAGCGCCATCCGAACCTGCCCAACGTTCCGACCACGGCGGAGGCGGGCCTCAAGGGCTTCGAGCTGGAGTCGTGGGTGGCGATCTTCGCGCCGGCGGGCACGCCGCCCGACGTGGTGACCAAGCTCACCACCGCCATCAAGCAGGCGCTGGAAACGCCGGAGGCCAAGAGCCGCGCCGACGCGGCCGGCATCGAGATCCGCTACCTGCCGCCGCAGCAGCTGGACGCGATGGTCAAGAAGGAGACCGTGTTCTGGGCCAAGACCATCAAGGACCAGGGCATCACGGCCGACTGAGGCCGGGCGGCACCGAGGGCGGCGACTTGTGCGGTCGCTGCGCCTGCGGCGGCGGGGTTTCCGGCGGCATCGGCTCGGTCGGAGGCTCCTCGCCCATTTCTTCCAGTTCGGTCATCGTCATGTGGAAGCTGGCAGCCCACAGCACGAACTCGCGCGAACCCGGCGGATAGGGATTGGGCGGCTCGGGCAAGCGCTTCTCGCTGACGTATCGCGCGGTGTCTTCCGCGTCACGGCGTATCGAATCGACATAGTCGGCCGGCAGGCTGGAGGGCGGCGAATCGCCCTCCGGGTCCTGTTCCCACTTCAGTTCGGTGGCGGGCGGCGGGATCGTGCTGCGGGCATGGCGCCGGGCGCGGCGGCTCGCGGCCGTCTGCCAGGCGAGCCAGATCACCGCGATCACCGCGGCGACGACCAGCCCCAACACCACCTGCTTCAAGCTCATGCGGAAATGATGCAGGAATCTTGCGGTTTGTTACTCATGGAGGACCCCCGATAGGCTCTTTGGTGCCTATGCGATTGGGGGAGATTTGCACCGCGAGGCAGTCGAAAGGATCCATCCGATGCCCGGCCGGACCGGCTCCGCATAATGGGCGGTCCTGGAGGAGACACCATGCGCAATGTCGGATTGATCGGCCTCGGGGCCATGGGCCTGGGCATGGCGCAGTCGCTGCGCCGCGCGGGCCATCGCGTGCACGTGTGCGACGTGCGCGCCGAGGCCGCCCGCGCTTTCGCGGCCGAGGGCGGCGTGGCCTGCGGCAGCCCCGCGGAAGTGGCGGCGCAGTGCGACGTCGTGGTCAGCGTGGTGGTGAACGCCGCGCAGACCGAGCAGGTGCTGTTCGGCGAGGGCGGAGCGGCCGCGGCGATGCTGCCCGGCAGCCTGTTCGTGATGTGTTCGACCGTGGACCCCAACTGGTCGGTCGCCCTGGAAGAGCGGCTGGAGGCGATGGGCCTCGCGTACCTGGACGCGCCGATCTCCGGTGGCGCCGCCAAGGCCGCATCGGGCCAGATGACCATGATGACGGCGGGCCGTCCCGCCGCCTACGAGAAGGCCGGCGGCCTGCTGGAGGCGATGGCCGCCAAGGTCTACCGCCTGGGCAACCGCGCGGGCAACGGCAGCAAGGTGAAGATCATCAACCAGCTGCTGGCCGGCGTGCACATTGCCGCCGCCGCCGAAGCGATGGCGCTGGGCCTGCGCGAGGGCGTGGAGGCCGACGCGCTGTACGAGGTGATCACCAACAGCGCGGGCAACAGCTGGATGTTCGAGAACCGCATGGCCCACGTGCTGGCGGGCGACTACAAGCCGCTGTCGGCGGTGGACATCTTCGTCAAGGACCTGGGGCTGGTGCTGGACACCGCGCGCGCCACCAAGTTTCCGCTGCCCCTGGCGTCCACCGCGCACCAGATGTTCATGCAGGCGTCCTCGGCCGGGCACGGGCGCGAGGACGACTCGGCGGTGATCAAGATCTTCCCGGGCATCCGGTTGCCGCACCCGGGGGGCGACCAGCAATAGCGGGCAGCCGCTGGCACACAGGAGAGACCCCCATGGACGACGAAGTCTTCAACATGAGCCTGCGCAAGTTCCTCAAGATGGTCGGCGTGAGCTCGCAGCGCGAGATCGAGCAGGCCGTGGCCAAGGCGATGGAACAGGGCGGCATCAAGGGCAGCGAGACGCTGCCCGCCACCATGACGCTGTCGGTGCCGGGCGTGAAGCTGCAGGTCAGCTTCGACGGCGAGCTGAAGCTGCAGTAGCCGCCGGCGGCCGGAGCCGGCGCGGCACTCGCGAACGCCGGGATGTGCGCGGCGCTCACGAACGCTGGGATGCGCGCGGCGCTCACGTAGGCTGGGGTGAGCGCGAAGCCGAACCCCAGCGCTGGGGTTCGCAGCGCTCACCACCAGCCTACGAGGCCCCCAGCCCGCAACGCAACCTAGCGCTGACCATAGTGCGCGTTCGCGAACAGGTCCTTCAGCTCGCGCGGCTGCGAGCGCCAGTACTGCTTGGGCGCCACCACGCTCGCGCCCAGCTGCGCGGCTGCGTGCCAGGGCCAGCGCGGGTCGTACAGCATGCCGCGCGCCAGCGCCACGGCGTCGGCCTCGCCGTTGCGGATCACAGCTTCGGCCTGCTCCGCACCCGTGATCAATCCGACCGCGATGGTGGGCAGGCCCGACTCGGCCTTCACCCGCTGAGCGAACGGCACCTGGTAGCCCGGGCCCAGCCGGATCGACTGCGCCGGTGACGCGCCGCCGCTGGACACGTGGATCGCGTCGCAGCCGCGCGCCTTCAGCGCCTGCGCGAAGGCCACCGTGTCCTCCAGCTGCCAGCCTTCCTGCACCCAGTCGGTGGCCGAGACGCGCACCCACACGGGCCTGTCGGCGGGGAAGGCCCCGCGCACCGCATCGAACACCTCCAGCGGAAAGCGCATGCGGTTTTCCAGGCTGCCGCCGTACGCGTCGGTGCGGTGGTTCGCCAGCGGCGACAGGAACTGGTGCAGCAGGTAGCCGTGGGCGGCATGCACCTCGATGCCGGCCAGTCCCAGGCGGCCGGCGCGCGTCGCGGCGAGCGCAAAGGCCGCGCGCACGCGGGCGAGGCCGTCGCCGTCCAGCGCATGGGGTGCTTCTTCGTCCTTCGCATGCGGCACGGCCGAGGGAGCCTCCGTCTGCCAGCCCCCGGGCTCGCTGCTTGGGATCTGGTTGCCCCCGTCCCAGGGCGCGCGGCTGGAGCCCTTGCGGCCGGCATGACTCAGCTGGATCGCGATCGGCATGGCCGAGTACTTGCCGATGGCGGCCAGCACGCGCGCCAGCGCGGCCTCGTTGGCGTCCGAGTACAGGCCCAGGTCCACCGGCGAGATGCGGCCGACGTCCGACACCGCAGTGGCCTCGATGATGAGCAGCCCCGCGCCCGACAGCGCCAGCTGGCCGAGGTGGATCTGGTGCCAGTCCGTGGCGCAGCCCTCCTCGGCGGAGTACTGGCACATGGGGGCGATGACGATGCGGTTGGCGAGTTGCAGGCGGTTGGCCTGCAGGGGGGAGAAGAGGGCGCTCACGGTGGCCTCGGGGTGGCGGAAGTGAAGGGCATTGTCCACGGGACGCAATCTCCCCGTTCAGACCCGGTTCGGCCCACCGTCAAGCCCGCGGCCATCGAGACTTACCCCGCTGCGCCGGCACGGCCCGCGCCGTAAGCTGCGCGAGCCTTCCCCCTCCGCACGAAAGCGAACCCCATGAAGCAACTCCCCCTCCGACTCCTCACCGGCCTGGCCTGCGCGCTGGCGCTGCCGGGCGCCGCCCTGGCCGAACCCGGCTTCCCCACCAAGCCGATCGAACTGGTGGTGCCTTACCCGGCGGGCGGCGGCACCGATGTGCTGGGCCGCGCCTTCGCGCAGACGGCGGTGAAGCACCTGCCGCAGACGATCATCGTGATGAACAAGCCGGGCGCCAGCGGCGCCATCGGCTGGGCGGACATCATCAACGGCAAGCCCGACGGCTACAAGATGGTGCTGCTGGCCACCGACCTGATGACGCAGCCCAACATGGGCTACACCAAGATCACCTACGAGGATTTCATCCCGATCGCGCGCCTGAACTACGACCCGGCCGCCATCACGGTACGCGCCGATGCGCCGTGGAACTCGGTGGAGGAATTCATCGCCGCCGCGAAGAAGGGCGACTTCAAGATCGGCAACGGCGGCAACGGTTCGACCTGGCACCTGGCGGCCGCGGCGGTCGAGGACAAGAGCGGCGCCAAGTTCAACCACATCCCGTTTGCCGGCGCGCAGCCGGCCATCCTGTCGCTGATGGGCGGCCACCTCGACGCGATCACCGTGAGTGCCGCCGAGACCTACACGTACGTGTCCGCCGGCAAGCTGAAGACGCTGGCCGTGATGTCGGACACGCGCATCAAGGGCTTCGAGCAGGTGCCCACGCTCAAGGAGCGCGGCATGGACATCTCCATCGGCACCTGGCGCGGGCTGGCCGTGAACAAGCAGACGCCGCCCGACGTGGTGGCCGTGCTGCGCGGCGCCACCGCCAAGGTCGCGAAGGAGCCGGCGCTGCTGGAAGCGCTGGACAAGCAGAACATGGGGTATGCCTACGCCGAGGGTGACCAGTTCGGCGCCGTGATGGCCAAGGACCACGCCTTCTACAAGGGCCTGATCCAGAAGCTGGGCCTCAAGGGCCAGTGAGCGGACGCGGCGTGCGCAGTCCGCGCACGCCCGCTTTCGGCTAGTCGGTGCGCTGCGCCACGTCGTAGCCCTTCTTCGTGATCTCGAAGATCTCGCCGGCGGTGCCCCGCTGCACCAGCAGGCCCTGCTTCATCAACTCCTCCAGGGCGGCCTCCCACTGCGCCAGCGCGCGGTGGTCGGCCTTGCTGGTCACCAGGCTGACGCCGTTGGTGTGCAGGTCCACGCCCGCACCGAACTTCTCGTACAGCACCAGGCCGCCGGGGTCCAGCGAGGCCTGCTTGAGCAGCGTCTTCGCCTCCTGGGACAAGGCGACCGGCGTCGCCAGGGGACCCGCGGGCGCCGACCGGAACATGGCCACGCCGAACCCCATCACGCCCAGGAACAGCAGCACGAAGATGCCGACCCGCGACTTCTCCGACGCCCTGGCGAAGAAGAAATAGGCGAGCACCGACAGCGCCACGGCGAGCAGCGCCAGGATGCCGAGGTAACTCTGCGCCGCCGCGCTGATGATGGCCGGGAGATGCTCGAAGAGCTTGTCCATCGGGGTCCCTCCTTCACTGCGGCAGGCGGTCGTAGCGGATCGATTCGACCTTGCCGTTGCGGAAGCGCACCGTGGCCATCAGGTTGCCCGGCCCGCGGTCGTACAGCCACTCTTCCACCGACTGGCAGGGCACGAACGTCCCCCAGGGGAAGGGGTAGGGCACGCCCAGGTAGTACACCGGCGCGCAGGACGCGTCCGCCAGCACGGGCTGGCCGCACTTGTAGTAGACCGAGAGCTTGGTGTCGCCTTCCGCGGCGATCGCGCCGTTGCAGCGCAGGGTGTCGGCGTGGGCAGGCGTGGGGGCGAGCTGGAACAGCAGCAGGAATGCCGAGGCGACGACGGCGCGAAGGAGAAGGAGGTTCATGCTGCGGCCCGGAAGCATGCGTCGCTTTCCATTGTGCTCCGCTGCGCCGATCGGCGGAATGGCGCGCTACGGACCGGCCATCCGCCGCGCCTCCGCCTCCAGCAGCAGGCGCGCCGTCGCCTCGTTGGTTGCACAGGGCACGTCGTGCACGTCGCATGCGCGCACCAGGGCGTTGATGTCCGGTTCGTGCGGCTGCGGCGTCATCGGGTCGCGCAGGAAGATCACCAGGTCGATCTCGCCCATCGCCAGCCGCGCGCCGATCTGCAGGTCACCGCCCAAGGGGCCGCTGAGGAGCCGTTCGATGGGCAGGCCGGTCGCCTGGGCGATCTGCAGGCCGGTGGTGCCGGTGGCGCAGAGTCGGCAATGGCGCAGCACTTCCCGGTATTCAAGGGCCAGGGCAACGATGGCTGGTTTCTTCGCGTCGTGGGCGATGAGGGCGACGCGGACTGGGGTGGGGCTTGCGGAGGGCATGCGAAAAGATGGTCTTGGGTTGTTTAGCGAGACTTTGGCATGCCAGGGGCTAGGTGAAGGGGTCCACTAAACCGATACAGGATCCGCGTCCGTGTCAAACAACCTGTTAGCCCTCATTTCCCCATCCCCAGGACTGGCATGGCCAGTGCGACCACCGACAAAAGTAGCGTTATCAGGCCGAGGCGCCGAACCATCGTTGCATTCTGGGCAATGCTTCCCGGTCGCACTCGCGCCTGTGCGGCGAGGCCGACCAGGAAGGCGGGAAAGGTAGCGACCGCTGCGCCGAACCAGACACTTTCAAACCAGTCCGGAAAACGCTGAAAGGTGAATCCCAGGGCTGCGCCAACCAATTCGGCGGCGACGACGGTCACGGCGAGTACCCGAACTGGCTTCAGGTCAGACCATGAGTACTCAAAACCGAACGGCGTCTCTTTCATGATGGCTAACAATCGCGTCTACGGCGCGTTCTTCCCCGGGAAGAAGCCGGCGGGTTCGACCGCGCAGGTGAGGAATGTGGTCGGCACCAAGGTCGAGGTCGAAGCCGTTGCCTACAGGCCGTGAGCGGGAGCCGACGACCTGGGATCGGCTTCATGGCTTGATCTCCTCGAAATCCGGCAAGGGCCACGATCCGGAAGCGCGTGACGCCCTGTACATGGCATGGATGGCCTCGCCCACGGCTCTGAGGGCTCCTGCACCCACTCATCCCGGAAGGAACTCCAGGCCGTACCGGGTGGCGATGGCCTTGGCTTCCTCCGAGGCTTGTCGCGTGGGGCTTCCCGTGTCGAGCCGGGTCACTTCGGCAATCATTGCATCGAATACGCCACCAGGCGAACTGATGATGATCTGGCGGCCCACCTCGGGACCGGTGCTGACGAAGCCATGGGCAGTCCCTCGCGGAACGAAGACCACGTCGCCGGGGCCGAGCTTCAAGACCTTGTCGTCCAGACGAAAGTCGTAGCGTCCTTCGCAGATGATGAACGTCTCGTCGTACGTCGCATGACGGTGATAGCCCGCGCCGGACTCGGGTGGTTCGATGGCCTCGCAGACGGTATAGGCATTCCAGCCCGCGGCCGCGGTTGTCTTGAACGTCATGCTCATTCGGCCGATCTGGAAAGTCTTGCCTTCTCCCGGCGGGAAGTGATGCGGCTGCGTGGTGTGGGTCATGTCGGCGTCCGATGCGATTCGAGCCTGATTGCGCTTGCAGCATGACGCGAAGAGGCCAGGAAGGTCAAGAAGATCGCCCGTCAAGTAGCGGGAGTCGCAGTCGCCACCTTCGCCCTCCGCCACAACACCACCGCACTCACCGCCAGCGGCACCGCCAGCGCCGCGAACCCCGCGCGGTAACTCCCGAACATCCCCGACAGCGCGCCGAACACCGGCGGGCCCAGCACCACGCCCAGGAAGGTGAAGAACAGGGTGCCGCCGGTGGCCAGCCCCGCCATGCCCGCCGGCGCCTGCCGCGCGACTTCGGCCAGGTACACGCCGTTCCAGCCGACCGCGCTGGCGCCGTAGACGAACAGCACCGCGATGACCACGGCCTTCGGCCACTCGGGCTGCAGCAGCGCGGTGGCCACGCTGCACACGGCCATCAGCGTGGCCAGCATGGCGAGCATGCGGCGCTCGCCGGTCCAGCGGTCGGACACCCAGCCCCACAGGACGCGGCCCATCACCGCGCCGACCTGCGAGATCGACAGCACCGCGCCCGCCGCGATCAGCCCGTAGGCCAGGCTGTCGGTGAGGTAGGTGACGAGGTACGTCGTCAGCGACAGCTGCGCGATGGAGAACAGGAAGGAGCAGCCCGCCAGCGTGCGCAGCGCCGGCTGCTCCAGCACCAGGCGCACGGGCCGCAGGAAGTTGCCCAGCGACACGCGGCCTTCGGGGTCGCTGTCGGCGTCGAAGCGCACCCGCAGCGTCTGCGACACCCCGGCGCACAGGACGCACACGGCCGCCACCAGCAGCAGGGCGGGCTGCCATCCGGTGAACTCCTGCAGGCCCGGCACGATGGCGCCCGCCAGCGCGGCGCCCAGCGGCACGCCGGTCTGCTTGACGGAGAACACCAGCGACATGCGGTGCGCGGGCGTGGTGCGCGCCAGCAGATGCGAGCTCGCCGGCGTGATCGGCCCGTAGCCGATGCCCACCAGCAGCGCGCCCACCGCGATGGCCGTCACCGACGGCGCGGCGCTGAGCGCCAGTCCCACGGCGCACATCAGCAGCCCCGCCTGGCTCACGCGGATCGCGCCCCAGCGGCCGACGGCGCCGCCCGAGGCCAGGCTGGCGATCATCGCGCCGGCATAGGCCACCGCGATGTACACGCCGATGTAGGCGGGGGAGACGCCCACGGCCTGCGCCACCTTGGGCGCCATCGCGGGGATGGTGAGCAGGGCCATCGCCACCATGGCCTGGATCGCCAGCGTGATGGCCAGCGGCATCCAGTCGTTGTTGTCGTTCCTGTCGGGTTGCGGCATGGCAGGCCGCGATCATCGCCGAAAAGGCCGGCGCTCATTTCCAGCTAAGAGAACGCTAAGCGACAGCTAAATGGCGCTTCCTACAGTGCATGCACGGCTGGCGCACGACCCGTACGGCAACCGGAACAGACGAAACCTGAACCCTGACCTGATTGGAACCCTCATGAACCGCATCGCCCTCGCCTCCATCGTCCTGGCCTCCGCCTTCGCCGGCAGCGCCTTCGCCGAATCGCCGATCTACGGCAACGACGTCTTCACCGGTGCCAAGCCGCGCGCCGACGTGAATGCTGAACTGGCTGCCTACAAGAAGGCCGGCGTGAACCCCTGGTCCACCCAGTACAACCCGCTGAAGTACTTCAAGAGCACCACGACGCGCGAAGCGGTGGTCTCCGCCTACCTGATGTCGCGTGACGAAGTGCATGCCCTGTCCAGCGAAGACAGCGGCTCGGCCTACCTGGCGCAGGCCCACACGCCCTCCGTGCCGTCCCGCACGCTGGCCGGCACGCCCGCCAACGCGCAATAAGCAGGAAACGCCGTCCCCGGTTCCGGGGACGCAGGCCCGCAGGACGGCCGGGCCACCCATGCGGTGGCTCGGCCGTTCTTCATGCGAGGCCAGCCGTGGCGCGGGTTGTCCCGCCGCGCGCGCCCCGGGAGCCGTGGCTGGCACGCCTGTTGCAAGGTCTCCCAACCGGAGGAAGTCCATCGGGGGATGCAACGGGGCTCGCCCAGCGCCACCATGCAATCGTTGCCCGCAAGGACGCTCCCGAAACCCACCAGGGGAGATCGCCATGAAAGCATCCGCATCCGAGCAGTTCCAGCTGCGCTTCCAGTCGCTGTTCGTCAGTGGCCGCGGCTTCGCCTTCCCCTGTGACGTCCAGGGCCATGTCGACCTGGACGTCATGAGCGAGCGCGCGCGCACCAACTACTTCTACGCCCGCGCCATGGTCGGCCGCGAGCTGTCGGTGCCGGCCGTCGAGCCGGCCGCCGGCCTGCACTGAATCCGCCAATGCCCCGCTGCGGCGGGGCCTCCGGGGTGCGCCGCATAATCGGGAATTCGACCCGAGGACCGACATGACCTACCCCCATACGCAGCTCTTCATCAACGGCGAATGGCAGGACGCTGCCGAAGGCCGTTCGCTCGCCGTCTTCAACCCCGCCACCGGCAAGGAAATCGGCCGCGTCGCGCAGGCCGGCAAGGCCGACCTCGACCGTGCCCTGGCCGCCGCGCAGAAGGGTTTCGAGACCTGGCGCGACATGCCCGCCGTCGACCGCGCCAAGATCATGCGCAAGGCCGCTTCGCTGATCCGCGAGCGGGCCGGCGAGATCGCTCCGCTGATCACGCAGGAGCAGGGCAAGCCGCTGGTGGAAGCCAAGGGCGAGACCCTGGCCGCCGCCGACCTGATCGACTGGTTCGCCGACGAAGGCCAGCGCGTGTACGGCCGGCTGGTGCCCTCGCGCGGCAAGCCGGAACTGCGCCAGATGGTCGTCAAGGACCCGGTGGGTCCGGTGGCCGCGTTCACGCCGTGGAACTTCCCGATCAACCAGGTGGTGCGCAAGGTCGGTCCCGCGCTCGCCGCCGGCTGCTCCATGCTGGTCAAGGCCGCGGAAGAGACGCCGGCCGGTCCCGCCGCCTTCATCAAGGCCTTCGCCGACGCAGGCATCCCGCCCGGCGTGCTGCAGCTGGTGTACGGCAACCCCGCCGAGATCTCCGGCTACCTGATCCCGCACCCGGTGATCCGCAAGATCACCTTCACCGGCTCCACGCCGGTGGGCAAGCAACTGGCCGCCATGGCCGGCCAGCACATGAAGCGCGTCACGATGGAACTGGGCGGCCACGCACCGGTGATCGTGTGCGAGGACGCCGACATCGGCCTGGCGGTCAAGGCCGCGGGCGCGGCCAAGTTCCGCAACGCCGGCCAGGTGTGCATCTCGCCCACGCGTTTCCTGGTGCACGAGAGCGTGAAGGACGCATTCGCGCAGCAGCTCGCCAAGTACGCGCAGGGCCTGAAGGTCGGCGACGGTCTCACCGACGGCGTGCAGATGGGCCCACTGGCCAACCCGCGCCGCCTGACGGCCATGGCCGAGATCCACGAGGACGCGGTGAAGAAGGGCGCCACGGTGCTGGCCGGCGGCAAGCGCATCGGCGACACCGGCAACTTCTGGGAGCCCACCGTGCTGGTGGACGTGCCGCTGGAAGCCAAGGTGTTCAACGACGAGCCCTTCGGCCCGGTGGCCGGCATCCGCAGCTTCGCCAAGCTGGAAGAAGCGATCGCCGAAGCCAATCGCCTGTCCTTCGGTCTCGCGGGCTATGCCTTCACCAGGTCGCTGAAGAACGCGGACCTGATCACGCGCCGCGTGGAAGTGGGCATGCTGTGGATCAACATGCCGGCGATGCCCAACGCCGAGATGCCCTTCGGCGGCATCAAGGACTCGGGCTACGGTTCCGAGGGCGGGCCGGAGTCGCTGGAGGCGTATCTCAATACGCGCTCGGTCGCGATCATGAACGTGTGAGCGGCAGGCGCTCCACACGAAAGGCCCGGCATCGCCGGGCCTTTTTTTGGTCAGGCGTCGGGGCGGCAAAGCTGTGCGTGGGCGGGCTGCGGCGCGATGGCTACGGCGTTCGGCTCGCCGCTTCGCGGCGCTACCGAATGCCCTGCGCTGGGCGACCCCACGACCCGGGCGCGCAATGAGTGATTCGCGGCCGTCGCGGGTCGCGGGATCACCCACCGCAGGCGCCTGTGCTTTATTCGCGCCGCAGCCCGCCCACGCACAGCTTTGCAGGGCAGGGCCGTGGTGCACCACCGCAGCGGTCACCTCACCACGAACGCCGCGCACGGCCGGGCCGCGGGGCGAATAAAGCACAGGCGCCCACGGTGGATGATCTTGCGGCCCACCCGGGTCGTCGCCAACCGCCATCTACAAGGGCCGCAAGATCGTCCAGCGTGGGGCATTCGGTAGCGACCGCGCAGCGGTCGCGCCGAACGCCGTAGCCATCGCCCCGCGGCCCGGCCGTGCGCGGCGTGCCCGCAAAGTGACGGAGCCTACGTGCTTCCCTCAGCTCCGCTGCGCTGGTGCTGGTGCTGGTGCTGGTGCTGGTGCTGGTGCTGTGCCCCACTGCGCACTACTGCACCAGCTCGCCGTACTCCTTCTCATGGCGCCGGATGTAGCTCGCCATGAATTCGCATTGGGGGTCGGCCTTCAGCCCGCGGCTCTTCACGTCGTCGAGCGCATAGGCCGCCAGGCGCGAGCCCAGGCCCTGGCCTTCGTAGGCCGAGTCGACTTCGGTGTGCGTGAAGCAGATCGTGTCGCCTTCCTTGCGGTACTGCGCGAAGGCGGCCACCTGGCCGTCGACGTGCAGTTCGTAGCGGGACTGCGCCTGGTTGTGCACCTCATCGGGCGCGCGGGTGGGGGGTTGCTGTTGCTGTTTCATGGGCCCATCGTGCCGCAAAGACCCAGGGTCCTGGCGTCGGACTGGCCCCCGTAAAAGCGGTCGAGGCAGCGGGCGAACAGCGGCTCGCCGGGTGCCGCCAAGCCGAACAACGTCACGCAGGAGCGGAACTTGAGGTCGTCGGGCGAGCCCAGGATGTCGTGGGCGCTGCGCGGCTCGGGGATCGCCAGCATGAGCTCGCAGCATTCGCGCAGCCGCGGGCCGAGCACGGGGTGCGCGAGATAGGCGCGGGCTTCCGCCAGCGACGCGATGCCGTAGTGCTGGGCGGTGCTGCTGAGGCCCAGGCCGCGCAGCTGCGGGAACACGAACCACATCCAGTGGCTCTGCTTGCGGCCGGCGCGCAGTTCGTCGCGCACGGCTTCGATCACCGGCGCCTGGGCCCGGGTGAAGCGTTCGAGGTCGAAGCCGGCGCCGTCCATGCCGCGAGTGTGGACCGCTGCAAGCTGAGCCGCACCCGTCCTACAAACGGCCGAGTCGTTTCTCGCGCACAGTCGGGGCTGAACAGGAGAGACCGCATGGCCACCCAGCCGCCGCCCGAACCCAAGCCGCCGCTCGGCCCGCAACCGCAGCCGCCTTCCGGCCCCATGCCGATGCCGGAGCCCATGCAGCGCCCGTGATGGAAGCCGCCCACCTGCACCGCATCGCGGTCGAGGCCATGCGTGCCCGCGGCCTGCAGCCCGAGTTCGCGCCGCAGGCGCTGCGCGAGGCGGAGGCGGCGCGCCGCATCGCCCCGGAGCGCAGCGGCGACATCCGCGACCTGCGCGCGCTGCCCTGGTTCTCGATCGACAACGACGACACGCGCGACCTCGACCAGCTGAGCGTGGCCGAGCCGCTGGCAGGTGGCGTGACGCGCCTGCGGGTGGCGATCGCCGACGTCGATGCGATGGTGCAGCCGGGCGGCGCGGTGGACGACCACGCGGGCCTGAACACGACCTCGGTCTACACCGCCGCCGGCGTGTTCCCCATGCTGCCGGAGGTGCTGTCGACGGACCTCACCTCTCTGCACGAAGGGCAGGAGCGGCTGGCGATGGTGGTGGACCTGCTGGTGCAGCCGGATGGCCTGGTGACGCAATGGGAGATCTACCGCGCCGCCGTTTTCAATCGCGCCAAGCTAGCGTACGACGCCGTGTCGGCGTGGCTGGACGGCACCGGTCCCGCGCCTGCCGCGGTCGCCGCGTGGCCGGTGCTCGCCGAGCAGCTGCGGCTGCACGACAGCGTCGCCACGCAGCTGCGCGAGCTGCGCCAGAGCCGCGGCGCGTTGAACGTGAAGACGGTGTCGGCCCGGCCGGTGTTCGAGGACGGCCAGCTGGTGGACCTGCGCGCCGACGAGAAGAACCGCGCCAAGGACCTGATCGCCGACCTGATGATCGCGGCCAATGCGGCGACCGCGCGGCACCTGTCCGAACGCGGCTATCCCTCGCTGCGCCGCTTCCTGCAGTCGCCGCGGCGCTGGGACCGGATCGAGGCGCTCGCCGCGCAGTACGGCGTGCAGCTGCCGAGCGAGGCCGATCCGATCGCACTCGATGCCTTCTTGCGCGCGCGCCGCGCGGCCGACCCCGAGGGCTTCGGCGACCTGTCGCTCAAGGTCGTGAAGATGCTGGGCTCCGGCGAGTACCTGGCCGCCGCGCCGGGCGCGCCCCACGTCGGCCACTTCGGGCTGGCGGTGAACGACTACGCGCATTCCACCGCGCCCAACCGACGCTACCCGGACCTGGTCACGCAGCGCCTGCTGAAGGCCTCGGTGGCGGGCGAAGAGCCGCCTTACGCGCTGGCCACCCTGGAGACGATCGCGCGCCACTGCACGCTGCAGGAGGACAACGCCAGCAAGGTGGAGCGCCAAGTGCTCAAGGCGGCGGCCGCCTTCCTGCTGCACGACCGCATCGGCGAGCGCTTCGATGCGATCGTCACCGGCGCGGCGCCCAAGGGCACCTTCGTGCGGATCGCGCGGCCGCTGGTGGAAGGCCGGCTGGTGCGCGGCGTCGAGGGCATCGACGTGGGCGATGCGCTGGGCGTGCGGCTGGTGGCCGTGGACGAGGAGCAGGGCTTCCTGGATTTCGAGCCGGCCTGAAGCGCGGCCCGGCTTTGCCTCCGGTTTGCACGCGGTTACTCCCGTGCGCCGGCGAAAAGGACTAGCCTGTCCGGTCGGACAGCACAGGAGAGCGCGTGCGACAGCCAGGCCTTGCGATCCGCCTCCAGCGCGGCCGTGCGCGGTTGGACCAGRCCGCATGCGCGCTGCTGTGCGGGCTGGTCCTGCTGGCGGCCGCGCCGGCGGCGTTGGCGGCGCCGGCCGGCTCGACCTGGCGCCAGGGTCCACCGATGAGCCAGTCGCGCGGGCTGGAGGAAGCCGCGCGCGCCGCCGAGGACCGCCGCGGCAACCGCGCCCGCATCCACGCCCTGTGGATGGGCCTGGAGCGCCTGGAGCGCGAGGGCCGCGGCGACGAGATGCTGCGCAGCGTGGACGAGATGGTGACCCTGCTCGGGCTGGACGCCAAGCTGCAGTCGCTGCGGCCCGAGGTGATGAAGGTGCGCGACGAGGTGCGGCTGGATGCCGCCGGCATCTTCGCGGGCCAGGGCCGGCACGCGGAAGCGCTGGCCGTGCTCAAGCTGGTTCCCGCCTCCGCGCAGCGCGAGGAAGCGACGGCCCGTTCGCTGTTCGCGCTGCGCCGCTTCGAGGAAGCCTTCGCCACCGTGGACGCGCTGGCGCGCATCGACGAGCGCCAGGCCATGCGGGTGCGCGGCTCCTTCTACCTGCAGCTCGGCGCGGTGCCCCTGGCTGTGGAGGCCCTGCAGCCGTTCGCCGCCGAGCCCGACACCGCGCGCGTGCTGCGCGGGCTGCAGCAAAAGGGCTTGCACCACTTCGTCCGCAGCGAGCGCGACGGCTGGACGGTGTACCAGGCAGACGCCGGCACGCGACCGGCGCGCACCGTGGCCTATTGGTTCCCGGGCACCGGCGGCCAGGTGGACGCGGTGCGCGGGGTCGAACTGGCGGTGCGCCCCGCCCCACGGCCGCTGACCTTCGGCCTGGTGCTGCGCCACCTGCTGGGGGCGCGCTGGCCTTCCTCGCTGCATCCGCGCGAGTACGAACTGGCGCTGCTGGGCGGCGGCGTGCGGCAGGTGGTCGCCATCTGGGAGTGGGAGCCCGACGACGCGGACATCGCATCGATGGCGCGGCGCGGCCAGGCCGCGGCCGAGCCGCTGCGCCAGGCGCAGGCGCTGCTGCAGGGCCATCGCAAGGAGGAGGCGCTGCGCATCGCGCTGGACCACGTGCGATCGCTGCGCTGGTGGCTGGTGTCCCAGCCGAACTACGCCGCGCTCTCGGTGGCGGTGCAGGCGGCGGCGGCGCTGGGCGACCAGAAGCGGGCCGAGGAACTGGCCGATCGCATCGAGGACTGGAACCCGATGTGGGGCTCGCTGGTGCTGGCGCGCGCCTGGGAAGAGGCCGGCCGGCCCGAGCTCGCGCGGCCGGCCTACGAAGCCGCCATCGCGGCGGCGCCGCAGCGCAGCGAGCCGTATGCGCTGCGCGCGGAGTTCGAATGGGCCGCTGCGTCGGCGGACCGCGGCACGACGCGCCCCGAGGCCTGGCTGCGCGCGCAGAAGGCCGCGCGCGCGCTGCAGCAGCACAGCGCCGTGGACGGCCTGTGGCTGCGCGCGCGCATCGCCTTCGAGCTGGAGGGCTATGCGCTGGCCGCCGCGCTGCTGCGCCAGTCGGGGCTGGGTCCCGACGCACCCGATGCGGCGCTGGAGATGCAGGCGCTGCTGGAGAGCCTGGGGCACTGGGACTTCGCCCGCGCCGGCGGGCGCGTCGCGATCGCCAACGGGATGGCCATGCAGGCCTACCGCAGCCGGCAGGGCGCGCCCGCAGATGGCGCGCTCAAGCACCACGCCGCGGAAGTCCTGGTGCTGGATGCGCAGGGCGACCTGGTGGAGACCTTCGCGATCACCAGCCAGGGCGTGCCGCCGGGAGCGGCCCGGCAGTACGTGCTGGACCGCATCAACGCCTTCGGCACGCAGCCGCTGCGCCTGTACGGGACCAAGCCGCCCGCGCTCGAACGCCTGGTCCAGGCACTGGGGGCGCTGTGAACACGCTGTCGCTGCCCCCCCAGCCAGCCGCACGCGCTGCGCACGCCGTGCTCGCGGCACTTTGCCTCGGCGTCGCGTGCTGCACGCCGCCGGCGCTGGCCCAGTGCGCGCTGACCGGCACCGCTTGCGCCAGCGACCCCTGCGTGGCCAGTCCCGACGCGGGGCCGTGCCGGGACATCGGCGCCGGCCTGGGCGCAGCCGCGCGGGTGCAGGCGCCGGAAGTGCAGCAGGCGGTGCAGGACGTGATCCTGCCCAGGTCGCCGCAGCTGAACCTGCCGGAGACCGGCAAGGCGGCGCGGCGCAACGTGCGCCGGCCCACCAACCTGCCCGCGCCGCCGGGGCTGCTGGAGGCACAGCTGCCCGCGTCCTTCGATCCGCGGCCGCTGCCCTCCGGCCTGCCCCCTGCGAGCGTCGCGCGCGAGCTGGCGCCGCAGGTGTTCGCGGGCGCGATCGCCATCACGCGCGAGCTCGACCACCTGCGGGCCCTGAACGAACTGCGCAGGAGCGACCCGCGGCTGGCCGACAGCGCCTGGCTGCGCGAGCGCATCCAGGCCAGGGCGGGGGAGGCCTTCCGGCAGTTGCAGCGCGTGGAGCAACGCTCGCAGGCGGTGCTGCAGATGCTGCCGGAGGAGGCGCGCTATGCCGACCTGCGCGATGGGCTGGCGCGCACCGCGCAGGCGCTGAAGTTCGTCGGCAGCGGGGTGCCGGTCGAGGGGCGGTGAGCGGAGCGCGGTACGGAATGGCCGGGCGCTTGCACCGACCCTCGGGGATCGCGGCTCAGTTCTTCCGCGTGCGGCTGTTGACCTCGCCGACGGTGTCGTATTCGCGCCGGATCTCCGAGGTGACGCGCGCGGCGGGCTCCCAGTCCTGCACGATGCCCAGCGGCAGCAGGCGCGCGGCGATGGCCGGGTCCTTCGCCACCTTCTGCAGCGCGGGCACGAGCGCCTGCGCCACTTCCGGCGGCGTGCCGGCGGGCAGCATCCAGGCGAACCACACGCCCAGGATGTCCTGCCGGTAACCGAGCCGGGCCAGCGTCGGCACGTTGGGCAGTTCGGGGAAGGGATTGGAGATCGCGATCGCCTTGAGCGAGCCGCTCCTGATGTGCGGGGCCACGGCGCCCAGCGCCAGGATCACGCCTTCCACCTGGCCGCCGATCACGTCGGTGACGGCGGGCGCGGCGCCCTTGTAGGGGACGGAGAGCAGGTCGGTCTCGGCCACCGAGTTGATCACCTGCACGCTCAGGTCGCCGGCGGAGCCGGGGCCGGCATTGCCGACGTGCACCTTGCCCGGGTTCTTCTTCGCGTACGCCACCAGCTCCTGGAAGGTGCCGAAGGGCGCGTCCTTGCGCACCACCAGCACCGAGGGCGTGCGGGTGGTGATGGCCAGCGGCGCCAGCTCGCGCAGCGGGTCGTAGGACGCCGCGGCGGGCTCCAGCACGCGGCGGATGGTGAGCGGGCTGTTCTGCGTGAACAGCAGCGTGTAGCCGTCCTTCTTCGCCGCGATCACCTGCTGCACGCCCAGTGCGCCGCCGGCGCCGGGCTTGTTCTGCACCAGCACCGGCGTGTCCAGTTCCTTGCCGAGCAGCTCGGACATCGCGCGCGCCGTGGTGTCGCCGCCGTCGCCCGCGGCCAGCGGCACGATCACGGTGATGGGGGCCTGGGGCCAGCCGGCCTGCGCGAGCGCGGCCAGCGGCGCCGCGGCCAGGGTGCACGCCGCGAGCAGCGCGGCGGTCCTGCGGTTCATCCTCGTCTCCTTGGTGTTCGTCGTCACAGCGGGATCACCATCAGCGTCTCGACCACGCGCGAGTCCAGCTTGAAGTGGCGTGCGCGGAACAGCGGCTCGGGCCCGGTGGCGTCCACCACATCATCGCACTGTCCGGCGGCGAACACCTTCATGTCGCCGTCCAGGTCCAGCGTGCGCACCACGAGAAAGCTGGAGCGCACCTGCAGCGTGCCGGCCTCGCCGCCGACGATCTGCACGCCCGAGACGATGTGCCGGTAGTGCTGCGGCTCGTAGATGTTGGCCAGCCGCATGGACTTGATGCGGTCGCGCAGCTGCGCGGCGGAGCGCGCGTCCATCAGCGCGTGCGGCAGGCCGCGGTCGGCGTTGAAGCGCGACTGCACCGTATAGCGGCCCTCGGGCAGCATCAGCTCGCAGATCGCCTCGACGCGGTTCTCGTCGATGCAGCGCGCCCATTCGTGCAGCAGGTTCTCGATGGGTCGGTGATGTTGTTCGTGCAGCAGCGGCATCGTCAGATCCCCATGTCTTCCCGGTAGGTGTTCCAGAAGTTGCGGATCGCCCGCTCCGACAGCTTGTTGCTGCCACCGCTTTCCAGGGTGGACCCGCCCATGTGGATGTAGCTCTCGCCGTCGGCGCCGTCGCCGATCGCGCGCTTGATCATCTCGCACACCGCCGCATCCTCCACCGACACCATGCCGGCCGAACCCGCCAGGTTCATCTGCGCCAGGCGCGCGCGGCTGGTTTCCTCGTCGTCGTCTTCGAACCCGAAGTAGGTCCACACCAGGTCGCACTGGCCGGGGCCCTTGGGCAGCAGCTGGCGGGTGGCCAGGCTGTTGGCGATCTGGTGCAGCACGAAGGACGGGTACGCGGTGAGGATCTGCACGCTGACGCCGTCGCCGAACTCGTCGCGCCACTTGAGGATGCCGGGGTCCTCCAGCTTCAGGCCCTCGTTGTGCGAGCGCAGCGCGGAGGCGGTCTCTCTGTAGTCGGCCGACTGCTTCTCGGTGCCGGCCTTGGTCCAGAAGTAGCAGTGCCGGCCGGCCGCATCCAGCACCATGCCGGACTCCTGCGACTGCCGCGACAGCCCGAAGGTGCCGTAGAACGTGTGCAGGATGTTGGCGTGGTACGAGTCGCGCGGGTTCTCGTGGTACGCCTTCCAGTTGGCGTGGATGCGCTGCGTGTCGTAGCCCAGCACCTTCAGCGGCTTCCTGCAGACGCGGCGGATGCCGTCGCCGACGTCGCCCAGCCACTCTTCCAGCGGCGGCGTGTCGTCCCGGAAGGTGGCGAACACCACGCCGGCAATGGAGGCCACGCGCAGCTTGCGCAGCCCGTGCGCCTTCATGTCGAAGTCCTTCGGCAGGCCGCCTTCGCCGCGCAGGCCGTTGCGGAAGGCGACGAAGGTGAGGTCGCCCTTCAGGTTGTAGTTCCAGGAGTGGTAGACGCAGTGCAGCTTCTCCGCCTGCCCGAACGCCTCGCGGCACACCATGTTGCCGCGGTGGGCGCAGCGATTGAGCATCGCATGCAGCGTGCCGTCCTCCGCGCGCGTGAGCAGCACGTTGGCTTCGCCGATGTAGGTGTTCTTGTACGCACCGGGCTGCGGCACCTCGGCCTCCAGCCCCAGGTAGTGCCAGGAGCGGCCGCGGAAGATCTCCTGCTGCTCGCGCGCGTACACCGCAGCGTCGTTGTAGACCCAGTAGGGCGCGCTGGTGAAGCCGCCTTGCGGCCAGGGGCGGCGGATGGCGGAGGCAGGAATTTCCTGCTCGGCCGGCGTGGAGGTGAGGGGGCAATCCATTCGCCGCAGTGTGGCGGCCGGCAGCACGCGGTTCAAGGCGCCTTTGCGCATAGCGCAAAATCGGCCTCATGGCTTCCCCTGGCACCGAGGCGCGCAACAAGGACCACATGGGCGGCTTGGCCAAGGGCTTGCGTCTGCTGGAGGCCTTCGACGCCGCGCACGCGCGCATGACGGTGAGCGAGGCGGCGCGCGCCGGAGACCTCAGCCCGGCCTCGGCCCGGCGCTGCCTGCTGACCCTGTGCGGGCTGGGCTACCTGCGCAGCGACGGCAAGCACTACTGGATGGACCATGGCGCCTTGCGCATCAGCCATGCGTACGCCTCCTCGACGCAGTTGCCGCGCCTGTTGCAGCCGGCGCTGGATGCGCTGAGCGAGCGCAGCCGCGAGTCGGCCTCGCTGGCCGTGCTGCATGGCGACCGCGTGCTGATCGCCGCGCGCTCCACCGCGCGCCGCACGCTGCGGGTGGGGCTGGCGGTGGGTTCGCGCCTGCCGCTGCACTGTTCGGCGGCGGGCCGGGCGCTGCTGTGGGGCCATGCCGATGGCGAAGTGCGTGCCTTGCTGGCCGGCGCGCCGCTGGAGCGCTTCACGCCGCGCACGCTCGGCTCGGTGCGCGACCTGCTGCGCGAACTGGCGGCCTCGCGCGAGCGCGGCTACACGGTGTGCGACGAGGAGATCGAACTGGGTGTGCGCTCGATCGCGGTGCCCATCTTCACCCGCGAAGGCGCGGTGGCGGCGGCGATGAGCATCTCCACGCGCGCCGAGCGCATGACCGTGGCCGAGATGGCGCGCAGCTACCTGCCGGCGCTGCTGCGCAACCAGGCGGGGGCGCGCGAGCTGGCGCTGCGGCCCTGAGCCTGCCTTGCTCCCTCTCCGCCTGGGAGAGGGCTGGGGTGAGGGCACGCGGCGCTCGACATCGCGCTCCCGACCCTCACTCCGACTTGATTTCGAGCCGCTTCACCACCGGCTCCCAGCGCGCGCTTTCCGCCTTCATCGCCGCTTCGGCGTCCTTCGTGCTGCTGCCGATCGCGAGCAGGTCGGACGCCTGCAGCTTCGTGCGCACCTCGGGCTTCTTCATGATCTCCATGACTGCGCGCTCCAGTTCCGCGACGATGGGCGCGGGCGTGCCCCTCGGCGCCTGCAGCACCAGCCTGAAGCTGATGTCCAGGTCGGGCTGGTTCAGCGCCTTGGCCAGCGTCGGCACCTCCGGCGCCAGCGGCGACGGCTCCGCGGACGACACGGCGAGCGCGTTGAGCTTGCCGGCCTTCACGTGCGGCAGCACGGTGGGCGTTGCCAGGAAGCCGCAGTCCGCCTCGCCGGAAAGCACCGCCAGCGTCGCCGGCGCCGGGCCCCTGTACGGGATGTGTTCCATCTTCGCGCCGGCGGTCTGCAGCAGCATTTCCGCCGCCAGGTGGCCGGGCACGCCGGGGCCGCCCGACGCATAGGTCATGCGGCCCGCCTTGGCCTTGGCCAGCAGTTCGGGGACCGTCTGCACGCCCGTCTTCGGATTGCAGACCAGCATCTGCGTGAAGGCGGCGATCACGGACACGTTGACCAGCTCGGTGCGCGCATCGAAGTTCAGCCTGGGATAGACAAGCGGATTGACCGTGACCACCGTGTCGGGGCTCAGCACCAGCGTGTAGCCATCGGGTTCGGACTTGGCCGCGACTCCGGCTGCGAGGCTGTTGCCGACGCCGGCGCGGTTCTCCACCACCACCGGCTGCCTGACGCGCTGGCTCAGTTGCTCCGCGAAGATGCGCGTGACGATGTCCGAAGGGCCGCCCGGCGGCGAGCCCACCAGGATGCGGATCGCCTTCGCTGGCCAGGCCGCCTGCGTGAAGCCGGGGGCGGGCAGCAGCAGGAAGGCGGCACCGACAACGGCGGCGAAGAAGCGAACGGGCATGGAGGACCTCCGGTGAAGCGGCCATGCTAGGGCTGCCACGCAGCGCTGCAAAGGGCGCAGACCTGCCGAGCTGCAGGGCGCGTACCTTCCTACTCAGTTTCGCGCCACCGATGCGGAGGGGACACTTATTCCCTGAAGATGCAACGATTTATTGCGTGGCGGCCGAGCAGGCCCAGCGCAACTCCGCTTCCAGAATGGCCTCCCCGTGCGTCGCAGGGTCCGTTGCGACACGGCACACGCAAGACAGAACTGGAGGCATCCATGGACATCTCGAGCTCGGTCCGGGGACGCGCGACAGCGCGCGCGCTCGGTGGAATCGGCGTTCTTTCGTTCGCCGTGGTGTTGGCGGCGTGCGGCGGCGGCTCCGGCTCCGGCGATGCGCAGTCGAAGCGCGTCGGCGACCCGGGCGGCAGCGGACCGCTGTCGCTGGCGGTCGTGTCGTCGAAGCCGGAATGGGTCAGCGGCGGTGACACGCTGCTACAAGTCTCGGGAGTCCCCGGCAGCTCCGACCCGAAGCTGCTCGTCAACGGGTCCGAGGTCGCGGCGAATTTCCTGCAGGCGAGCGAGGGCCGGTACTACGTGCTCGCCACCGGGCTCGTGAATGGCACCAACACGCTGACGGTGCAGGCGAACCGCGGGCAGAGTCCCTTCAGCTTCAGCATCTCGCAGCAGGTCACGAACTACCCGCGGCAGGGCCCGATGTTCAGCGGTCCCTGGGAGACGCCCTTCATCTGCCAGACCAGCACGTTCCGGATCTTCCCGGGCGGACCGTTCCTGCCGGCCTCCGTCGCGCCCGCGTGCGCGGTCGACACCCGCGTGGATTACGTGTACCGCAATGCCGCAGGCAACTTCGTCGCGCTGCCGTCCACGACGGCGGTGCCGGCCGACGCCGGCACGACCACCACCTCAGAAGGCCACACGGTGCCCTACATCGTGCGCATCGAGACCGGCACGCTGAACCGGTCGATCTACCAGACCGCCGTGCTGCATGACCCGACGGCCGACGCCGCTCCATCGCCGGTCGCCAAGCCGGGCGGCTGGAATGGCAAGCTGGTCTACACCTTCGGCGGCGGCTGCACCGGCGGCTGGTACCGGCAGGGCAACAGCACCGGCGGCGTGCTGGACCACAACATCCTCAAGCAAGGCTATGCCCTGGCGTCCTCGTCGCTGAACGTGTTCGGCAACAACTGCCAGGACGTCACGCCGGCGGAGTCGATGGCGATGGTGAAGGAGCGCTTCATCGAAACCTATGGCCCGCCGCGCTACACGATCGGCTGGGGCTGCTCGGGCGGCTCCTACCAGCAGTACCAGATCGGCGACAACTATCCCGGGCTGCTGGACGGCATCCTTCCCGGCTGCAGCTTCCCCGAGGTCATGTTCGCGACGGTGTACGCGATCACCGACATGCGGTTGCTGGGCAACTACTTCCGCAACACGGCGCCCGGCACGTTCACGAACGAGCAGCAGCGGCAGGTGGCCGGCATCCAGAACCTGGAGACCATGTTCACCGACACGGTCTACAACGGCGCCATGCGCATCGCCCCCAACCTGTGGACCGCGCTCGATGGCTCCACGCGCACGTTCTGCCCGTCCGTGCTGCCCGTGGCGCTGCGCTATGACCCGGTGACCAATCCGACCGGCGCCCGCTGCGACGTGTACGACCACGCGGTGAACCTGCTCGGACGCGATCCGGCCACGGGTTTCGCGCGCCGGCCGATCGACAACGTCGGCGTGCAGTACGGCCTGGCCGCCCTGCGCTCGGGCGTGATCACGGCGGACCAGTTCCTGGACCTCAACGAACGCGTCGGCGGCTACGACGTGGATGCGCACTTCCAGCCGGCCCGCACGCAGGCCGACCTGATCGCGACGCGCCACGCCTACCGCACCGGGCGGCTGGTCAACGCCGGCGGCGGGCTGCGCGGCCTGCCCATCATCGACTACCGCGCCTATGCCGATGGCAACGCCGGCGGCGACATCCACCTGCGCTACCACTCGTTCTCGATGCGCGAGCGGCTGGTGAAGGCCAATGGCGACGCGGCCAACCAGGTGATGCTGCACGAGGACTTCCGCTACGGCTACTACTCGAGCGACAGCCCGCTGCTGCTGTCCGCGCTGGCCCAGATGGACCAGTGGATCGCCGCGATCCAGGCCGACAACGCGCCCGGTACCGCGCACGAGAAGGTCGTGCGCAACAAGCCGTCGGGGCTGCGCGAAGGCTGCAACACGCGCGACGCGACGCCGACCTTCATCGCCGAGACGCAGCAGATGAATGCCGGCCAGTGCGCAACCATCTACCCGGTGCCGCCGGCGCCGCGCGCCATCGCCGGCGCGCCGGTCGCCGCCGACGTCATCAAGTGCACGCTCAAGCCGGTGGCGGCGGGCGACTACGCGGGCTTCACGCCGGCGCAATTGACGCGGCTGCAGGCGATCTACCCGGCGGGCGTGTGCAACTACGCGGTGCCGGGCGTCGAGCAACAGGGCCTCGTGGGCACCTGGCTGTCATTCTGAAGGAGAGAGTGAAGGAGCGGGCGGGGCGCGCGGCGCCCCGCTTTGTCATGCGCCGTCCGGCCGCCGGTGGCTGGAGCCACCCTGGTTGCCGGCATCGCCGCCGCGCAGCAGCAGCGTGAGCAGCAGCGCGGATTCGGTGCGCGCGCGCACCGAATGCTTTTCCTTCGCGGGCAGCACGACCACGTGGCCGGCGCGCAGGTGGCGCACGCCCGCGCCCATCACCACCTCCACCTCGCCTTCCAGGCAGTGGATGGTGCATTCGTCGTCCACGTGGTGCTGCGGCATGTCCTGGTGCGGCGCGAGCACCAGGTGCAGCAGCTGGATGCGGTCGGTCTTGATCAGGCTGGTGCTGACCGCGCCGTGCAGCCGCTCGCCCAGCGGGGCGACGCTGATCACGTCCAGGGGTTGCGCGTGGGGCAGGGCCATGGTTTCACCTCGCGTCTTTCCCGCCCATCTTGGCGGGGCGCAGGCCGACAGTATGTAGGACGGCTGCCCTGCCGCGTCAATCGGCGCGGATGTTGTTGGCGCGCGCGACGCTGGTCCACAGCGGAATCTCGCTGGCGATCAGGCGCGCGAACTCCTCGGGCGAACTGCCGGCCGGGTCGATCGCGAGCGCCTGCATGCGGGCGCGCACGTCCGGCAGCTTGACGATGCGCTGCACCTCCGCCGCGATCTTGTCGACGATCGCCTTGGGCGTGCCGGCGGGCGCCAGCAGGCCGCTCCAGAACTGGATGGTCAGGTCGATGCCCTGCTCGGCCATGGTGGGCACGTCGGGCAGGGCAGCGATGCGCTGCGGCGAAGTGACGGCCAGGCCCTTCATCAGCCCGCCCTTGATCGGGCCGACCGCGGGGCCGGAATCCACCAGCGTCAGCGTCAGCTGGCCCGAGGCCACCGCGTTGACCGACTCCATGCTGCCCTTGTACGGGATGTGTTCCGCGCGGATGCCGGTCTTGCTCTTGAGCAGTTCGGTGGCCAGCCGGAAGGACGCCGCGCTGGAGCCGTAGTTGGACTTCTCCGGGTTGGCCTTCGTGTAGGCGACGAGTTCCTGCACGTTCCGGAAGGGCGCATGGGCGCCCACCGACAGCACCAGCGGGAAGGTGCCCACGACGGACACCGGCACCAGGTCCTTCACCGGGTTGTAGGGCAGCTTGTCGTACAGCGCCGGGTTGAACACGATGGGGCCGCTGGCGCCCATCAGCAGCGTGTAGCCGTCGGGCGCCGCGTTCGCGACCGCGACGCTGCCGACGATGGCGCCGGTGCTGGGCTTGTTCTCCACCACCACCTCGCGGCCCAGGCCTTCCTGCATCTTCTGCGCGAGGATGCGCGCCAGGATGTCATTGGCGCCGCCGGGCGCATAGCCCACGACGATGCGGATCGGCTTGCTGGGATACGCCGCCGCCGGATCGGGTTGAGCCTGCGCGCCCGCGGGCAGTGCGAGCGCGACGAGCGCCGCACCGGCGAGGGACTGGACGAACTGCTTGCGCTTCATGGGGGTCTCCTGATTCGGGATGGCTAGGGCGCGGCCACCTGCACGTGCAGCACCGCCGCACGGCCGTCGTCGACCGCCTGGATGCAGCGGCGCAGCGCCGCTTCGAGTTCGCCGGGCTCGCGCGCGTGTTCGCCGTGGGCGCCGAAAGCCTGCGCCACCTGGTCGAAGCGCCGCACCTCGCCGGTCAGCTGGGCGTGGAACTGGCGCCCCTGTGCCGCCTCTCCATCGGGGTAGACGCGCAGCACCGCTTCCTTGACTGCCTGCCAGCCGCCGTTGTCCAGCACCACGGTGAGGATGGGAAGCCGGTAGCGCTGGGCCACCGCGTACACCGACGTGGGCGTGGAGAAGTGGAAGCCGCCGTCGCCCACCACCTGCACCACGCGCCGCCCGGGCCGCGCGAGCTTCGCGCCCAGCGCCATGCCGCCGCTGTAGCCGAGGCCGCCGCCCGCACATCCGAGCAGCGTGCCGGGTTGGGTGCGCAGGATCTGCGTCAGCACGGACGGCGAATTGCGGATCGCCTCGTTGACGACGATGTCGTGCTCGCCGATCGCGCGGTCGATGGCGGCGCAGACGAAGGCCGGGGCGATGGCATCGCGCGTGCCGGGTTGCGTGGCTGCGGCCGCGAGGGCTTGCGTGCGCTCGTCCCGCTCGCGCGTCCAGCCGGCGGTGCGATCGCGCACCCGCGTTCGGAAGGCCTCGTCGGCCTGCGCACGCACCGCCTGCAGGATCTGCGGCAGGGCCTGCGCGCAGTCCGCCTGCACGCGCAGGTCGGTGGCGAAGCCCCACATGGGGAAGTCCTTCTTGAGCGCGTCGACGTCGACGTGCACGAAGCGCGTGCCGGCCTCAGGCTGCAGGAACTTGGGCAGCCACGGCACGTCCACGTCCAGCAGCAGGCACAGGTCGGCGCCGGCCAGTGCCTTCGCCGGATCGAAGCCGCCGAAGCAGGGCGAGGCGCGCGACACGTTCATCGCCGTGGGCATGAACTCGTGCACGCGGATCCCGCATTCCATCGCCAGCGCCTCCAGCGCGGCGACCGCTTCCGGCTTGCGTCCCAGGTAGGAGGTGATCACCACCGGCTTGCTTGCCTGCAGCAGGGCGCGTGCGATCTCACCGGCGCTTTCCTGCGGGAGGCCGCCCGCGTGCACGGGCCCGAAGCGCGCGGCCGGAAAGCTCGCCACGCGCGCGTCCTCCCACTCCTCCGCCAGCGTCTCGCGCGGCAGCGTCAGGTACACGGGGCCGGGCGGGTCGCTGTGCATCACGCTATGCGCGCGGCGCAGCACCTCCTTGGCCACCACGCCGCTGGGCAGCGCGTATTCCCACTTCACGTAGGGCCGCACCAGGCTGCCGATGTCGAAGGGGTCCTGGACGAAGTGCACGTAGTTGTCGCGCGAGCCGGGCAGTTCGCCGCGCAGCGTGAAGGGCGACTGGCCCGCCATCAGCAGCACCGGCCAGCGCGAGCGGAACAGGTTGTGCATGCCCATCGCCGCGTTGGCGGTGCCGGCGTCCACGTGCACCAGCACGCCCTGGCCGCGGCCGGTGACGGCGGCGTAGCCCGCGGCCATGTGGATCGCGACGTTCTCGTGCGGGCACAGCACCACGTTGGGCTGCGGACGGCCTTCGCGCGTGAACTGCGCCATGGCCTCGATCAGCGACACGTGGTCGGTGCCGAGGTTGGAAAACAGGTGCTCGATGCCGGCTTCGGCGAGGCCATCGAGGAAATGGTGGGCCGTGCTGCGGCGCTGTGGATCGGGCATTGCCGCCGCAGCATAGGCGGCGGTTCGCGGCGCACCGGCTGGGGGAAACCCGCCCGGCGCCGCCAGAGTCAGCGCGGCGGGTAGTCCAGCTTGGGATACCAGGCCGTGCCGCGGCCATCCGGCGTGGTGTCCAGCAGCAGCCACAGCGGATCGAGGTCGGGCGCGCCGCGCGGGTCCTGGCCCGGATCGGCCATCTCGCCATTCATCTCGCCGCTCCAGAAGTGGCGGATCGCGCCGTCCTTGCGCGTGAACACGGTGTAGCCCGGCACGTCGGCATCCTCGGCGTTCACGTAGTCGCGGGTGAAGGCGCCGTCGCCGTCCGAGTAGACCTTCAGCTGGGTCCAGCCGCGCTCGCGCCTGGCTTCCACCAGCCGCTCGATCGGCGAGCGCGCCACGGCCGCCAGCGCCACGCGCTGTTCGATGTCCGGCACCTTGTGGTCCCAGGACGCCATCAGCGAAGTGCACATGGGGCAGGGGCGCTCGCGCTGCGGGCCGAACATGTAGCTGTAGACGATCAGCGTGTCGTGCGCCCCGAACATGTCGCGCAGCGTCACCGGCCCCTGCTCGCCCGCGAAGCGATAGTCCTTCTTCACTTCACCGCCGGGCGGCAGGGCCCGCCGCAGCGCCGACACGCGCTCCATGTGGCGGCGCAGTTCGAGCTCCTCGACCAGCAGCGCGTTGCGCGCCTGGCGGTAGGCCATGCTTTCGTTGGGGAAGTGCGCGTGGTTGCGCCGGGCCAGCTCGGCCGCAGGCACGAGGTCGGGTACGGAGGCCATGGAATCTCCTGGGGCTGCAGCGGCCAGTATGCCGCGACGGCCAGCTCAGCGAGGGGAGGACAAGGGCTGGAAACGCGCGACCTTGCGGCCGTCCACATCGACTTCGCCGAAGAACATCGCGTGCGGCCGCACCCACCAGCCGGAGTCGTTGTAGAGCGGCCGGTACACCACCAGCGGCTCCAGCGTTTCGCTGTGTCGCGCCGCGCCCAGCACCTCGTACTCGCCGCCCTTGTAGTGGCGGTAGCGGCCGGCCGGAGTCGCCGGCAGTGGCGGCAGGTCGCTCATTGCTCGGCCCAGCGCACCAGCGCTTCCAGGTCGGCGTACATCGGCGTCTTGGACGAGATGTCGAGCGCGCCCGTGTCCAGCAGGGTGATCGCCCGCATGCACGACTCCGCCTTGTGGTCGTTGCCCAGCATGTTGCGCACCACGGCGTCGCCGGGGCCCTGCACCGCGGTGCGCAGTTCGCGCACGATGGCGTCGCGCTTCTCGGGCCCGCCCGTGGCCGCGACCTCTTCCACGCGCTTGTCCATGTACTTGGCCGATGCCGCGACGTAGCGCGCATTGCGCCGCTGCCACTCGCTGACGAAAGCCTGCGGGGTTTCCATGCGGCCCACCAGCGACAGGCATTCGCGGGCGATGCGGCCGACGATGAAGTTGCCGGTGCTCACGTACAGGCTGGCGTCGTCGCGGGCCTTGGTGGCGATGGAACTGGCTTGCTGCGCCCAGCAGGCCGGCAGGGCAAGCAGGGCGAGGGCCACGACGGCGATTCGGCGGTAAGACATGGTGGGACTCCTGCCGGTGAGTCTAGCCCGGGCATTGGCTGCCGCCGTCCCGGTGCCGCAACGGGAACGCCGCCGCGTGAACTTTGGACGGCCCCGTCGCGTTTCGGTGTGGACGCCCGGCTTCAGTCCTTCGGAATCATCGCCGCGTTGAACGCCACCTCCCACAGGTGGCCGTCGGGGTCCTGGAAGTAGCCGGCATAGCCGCCCCAGAAGGTCGGGCCGGCCGGCTTGGTGACGATGGCGCCGGCGCGCCGGGCTTCCTCCATCACGGCATCGACCTCCTCGCGCGAGGCGACGTTGTGCGCGAGGCTGAACTCGGTGGGGCTGCGCGGGGTGACCGGCAGGCCGCTGTCGTGGGCCAGGCTCCGGCGCGGCCACACGGCCAGCTTCAGGCCCAGCGCGAGGTCGAAGAAGGCGACCGCGCCGTGCTCGAACTCCTGGCCGACGATGCCGGCCGTGGGCAGGCCCAGCCCATCGCGGTAGAAGCGCAGCGCCCGCTCGAGGTCGTCCACGGCGAGGGTGACCAGTGTGACGCGCGGCTTCATGGTGCTTCGCTGATTTCCATGGTGCGAGCAGTATGGCGCTGCCAGCGGCGCGCGGGGTCCAGGCGCACGCGCGAGCTGCGGCCGGGCTACTTCGTCGCCCGACCGTGCGAGCGGGCTCGTTTCGCTGCCGCGCAGGCTCCTAGACGGCGCGGTTGTAGCGCTCGACCTGGCACTCGTAGCTGCCTGGACTGGTGGCGCAGGGTGACCGCAGGTCCACCGGGCCGAAGCCGGAGCAGCCCGCCAGCCCGAGCAGCGCCAGCAAGCCGAGGGCGGTGAGGGTCTTGTGCATGCGTGCTCCTTGTCGTGCGGCTGCCTGCCCGACTGTACTCCCGCGGTCCGGAAGTGCCGGGGCACCTGCGCCCATGCCGCAAAATTGCTGCCGACCAGGAGATCCCATGCCCATCGCATTCGCGCCGCAAGGCGCCACCGCCCACAAGTCGCTAGCGACCCTGCGCCGCTGTTTCGATGAAGTGACGGCCGCTCTCGCGCAACGCTGCAGCGACGGGCAGCGCCTCAGTGGCCGCAAGCTGGACGCCGAGCAGGTGGCGTGCTTCGAACTCGCCTGGGCCGCGGCCGACCTGCTGGCGGCGCAGGCGGGACTCGCCACCATCGGACGGAACAGCAGCGAGCTGGACGCGCGGCTGGCCCTGCTGTTCGCCGTCGAAGCCGGCGCTGCCGTGCTGGGCCGGCTGGAGACGCTGTCGCTGGAACTGGGCCTGCCGCTCGCCGGACTGCGCGCCCTGCGGGACGACCCGGCCTGGGATGCGCTGCGCCAGTCCGCCGGCGGCGCGCAGGCGCTCGATGCCGCGGGACGCGCCGTGGCGGCGGCGGCCGGCGAGGTCGGCGTGGTGCCGCTGGACGAGCCGCATGCGCTGGCGCAGGAATCCTTCCGCCGCTTCTCCGCCGAGGTGGTGGCGCCGCAGGCGGAAGCGATCCACCGCGACAACCTCACCGTGCCCGAGTCGCTGCTGCAGCAACTTCGCGAGATGGGGGTGTTCGGCCTGTCGGTGCCAGAGCAGTACGGCGGCAGCGCGCCCGATGACCGCGAGGATGCGTTGCTGATGGTGCTGGTGACGGAGGCCCTGTCGGAAGGCTCGCTGGCCGCCGCCGGCAGCCTGATCACGCGGCCGGAGATCCTCACCCGGGCGCTGCTGGCCGGCGGCACGCGCGAGCAGCAGGGCCGCTGGCTGCCGCGGCTGGCCGCGGGCGACCCGCTGTGCGCGATCGCGATCACCGAGCCGGACCACGGCTCCGACGTCGCCGGCCTCACGCTGCGCGCGTCCCATGTGCCGGGCGGCTGGAAACTCAATGGCGCCAAGACCTGGTGCACCTTCGCGGGCAAGGCCGGCGTGCTGATGGTGGTGGCGCGCACGGACGCCGACCGTTCGCTGGGCCACAAGGGACTGAGCCTGCTGCTGGTGGAAAAGCCCTCGTTCGACGGCCACGAGTTCGAGGTCCGTCAGGAGGGCGGCGGCACGCTCAAGGGCCGCGCGATCCCCACCATCGGCTACCGCGGCATGCACTCCTTCGACCTCGCTTTCGAGGACTACTTCGTGCCGGAGGACAACCTGGTGGGCGGCGAGGCGGGCCTGGGCAAGGGCTTCTACTACACGATGGCGGGCATGGTGGGCGGGCGCATGCAGACGGCGGCGCGCGCCTGCGGCGTCATGCGCGCGGCGCTGCGCGCGGCGATCCGCTACTGCGAGGACCGCAAGGTGTTCGGCCAGCCGCTGGCCGACTTTCCGCTGACGCGCGCCAAGCTGGCACGCATGGGCGCGCGGCTGGCGGTGTGCCGGCAGTTCGCCTGCCGCGTGGCCGGCCTGGTCGATGCGGGAGAAGGCCGGATGGAAGCGAGCCTGGTCAAGCTGCTGGCCTGCCGCTCCGCCGAGATGGTCACGCGCGAGGCGCTGCAACTGCACGGCGGCATGGGCTACGCCGAGGAGTCGGCGGTCAGCCGTTACTTCGTGGACGCGCGGGTGCTGTCGATCTTCGAGGGGGCCGAGGAGACGCTGGCCCTGAAGGTGGTGGCGCGCAGCCTGCTGGAGCGCGCGCTGGGCGTGGAAGGGAGCGCGGCATGAGCATCCTGTCCGGCCTGCGCGTCGTCGAAGCGGCCGCCTTCGTGGCGGCGCCCCTGGGCGGCATGACGCTGGCGCAGATGGGCGCCGACGTGATCCGCATCGACACGTTGGGCGGCGGCCTCGACTACCGCCGCTGGCCCGTGACCGAGGAGGGCACCAGCCTGTTCTGGTGCGGCCTCAACAAGTCCAAGCGCTCGGTGGCGCTGGACCTGTCGTCGCCCGAGGGACGCGAGCTCGCGATGGAGCTGGTCACCGCGCCGGGCGACGACGCCGGCCTGTTCCTCACCAACTTCCCGCCGCGCGGCTGGCTGGACCCCGACAAGCTGCGCGCGCGCCGCGCCGACCTGATCCAGCTCACGCTGATGGGCGACCGCCACGGCGGCTCGGCGGTGGACTACACCGTCAACGCGCGCATGGGCGTGCCGCTGTTCACCGGCGAGCCGGGCGGCGACGAACCCGTCAACCACGTGCTGCCGGCCTGGGACCTGGTCACGGGCCAGATGGTCGCGGTGGGCCTGCTGGCGGCGGAGCGGCATCGCCGACGCACCGGCGAGGGCCAGCACGTGAAGCTCGCTCTGCAGGACGTGGGGCTGGCCGTGATGAACCACCTGGGCTTCATCGAGGAGGCCCGCCGCGGCGCGCCGCGCCAGCGCCACGGCAACGAGCTGTTCGGCGCCTTCGGGCGCGACTTCCGCACCGCCGATGGCCAGCGCGTGATGGTGGTGGGGCTGACCGCCAACCAGTGGAAGTCCCTGTGCGAAGCGCTCGCCATGCAGCCCGAGGTGGATGCGCTCGCGGCGCGCCTGGGCCTGGACCTCGGGGAGGAAGGCAACCGCTTCCGCGCGCGGCGCGAGCTCGAAGCCATCGTCGCGCCCCGGATCGCTGCGCGCACGCTGGCCGAGCTGGCGCCGGTCTTCGATCGGCTGCGCGTGTGCTGGGACCGCTACCAGGACATAGCCCAGCTGGTGCGCGACGACCCCGAGTGCTCGCCCGCCAACCCGATGTTCTCCACCATCACCCAGCCCGGGGTCGGCGAGATGCTGGCGGCGGGCCTGCCGCTGGACTTCTCCGCGCGGCAACGCGTGCCGGCCGCGCCCGCGCCGCGGCTGGGCGAGCACACCGAGCAGGTGCTGCAGGAACTGCTGGGCCTGTCGCAGTCGGAGTTCGGCCAGCTCGCCGCGCGCAAGGTGGTGGCGCCGGTGCGGTGAGCGCAGGGCGGCACGGCGGCCAGGGACGCGCCGCCGTCACATGCGCAGGCGGCCCGCGTAGCCCGTCATCTCCAGGTAGCCGCGGCCCACGCGCCGGCCCTGGCTGTCGATGAGGTCGGCCAGTCCTTCCCAGTAGATCGCGCCGGTGGAGTTGCGGCTGTCCAGCTCCTGGTTGTCGATCACCGCGCGCACCGTGTAGATGTCCGCCGGCGTGCGCACCATCCATTCCACCGGGTAGCTCGCGCCCGACAGCGCGCTGGTCCAGCGCCGCTGCGGGCGGAACTCCGTCTCGCCCGGACTGGCGACGTAGAGATCGCCTTGGGCGCTGCGGAAGGCGCCACCGTCCCACAGCGTGCTGCCGTCCTTGCGGCGGATGCGAAAGCCCATCAGCGCGCTGCCGTCGTCCAGGTTCATGCCGATCCAGTCCCAGCCCACGGCCTCGGCCGCCAGGTATTCGTCGCTCCATTCGTGGTCCATCCAGGCCTTGCCGCTGACCTGGAAGTCGCGGCCCTGCAGCGAGATCCTGCCGGCCACCGCCAGCTGGGGCAGGCTGTAGTAGTAGCTCGCCTGGTCCTCGCGCGGCCCCTTGCGCGACAGTCCCTGCCGGCCCTGCAGCAGCGCGGGCTGCGTGGCCGCGCAGCGCAGGTCCAGCGCGAAGCCCGCGGCCGGCACCACGGCGTGCCAGGCATCGCCCTCGCGCAGCAGCGACCAGTCGCGCAGGCGCAGACGCGCGTCGTCCTCAGCCGCCAGCGCGATGTCCATGCCTTCGCGGGCGATGCGGTCGTCGTGCCAGAGCTTGGCGCCCTGCACGTCGGTCACTGCCGCGTGCGCGAACAGGATCTGCTTCGCGGCGAACTTCGACTGCATGGCCTGCGTCGACTCGACCCGGCTGCGAAAGAACGTGACCTGGAATCCGAAGGTCCGGTCGCCCGCCTGCGCCTGACCGGTGATGTACCACCACTCGGTGCGCCGCTGCGGATGAGCGCCATGGTCGCGCGGGAACGTCATGCGCAGCGGCGGCAGGGACCAGGCGGCAGGCGCGAAGGCCAGCGCGGGCAGGGCGGCCAGCAGCGGACGCCGCCGCAGCAGCGGGACGGTGGGGCGGTTGGGCTGCTTCATCGAGCGCCATTCTCGCGGAGTTCGCGGCCGCGGCTGACCCTGCGCGCGGCAGGCCGTGCTAGGCTGGATTGGCACCACGGCGCGGCGGCACGGACCGTCGACGCCGACAACCACAAGGGAGCTTTCATGCGAATCCTCGGAACAATGATCCTGTCCTCGGCCTGGCTGCTCGCCAGCTGCGCGAGCGGCCCGTTCGCGCAGCAGCAGCCGGCCGGCAGTTGCGAGTCCGCGACCGTGCCGTCCGGTGCGGTGTTCGGCGTGCGCGAAGGCATGGACATCGCGACCTATCCCGGCAAGCTGCCGTCGGGCCACACCGGCTGCCAGCGCGTCTGGTACGGCGAGCGCCAGCGTCCCGAGGCGATGCAGGTGCTGGCCACCTACCAGTTCGACCGCGGCCGCGTGAGCCGCCTGACCGGGCGCGTGCCGGGCGGCGGCACGTACGACTGCCACTACCGCGATGGCGCGCTGGACACCGGCCGCTCGCAGAACGCGGCGCAATGCCCGAAGGCTTCGGAGCTGCAGCGCGCGGATTGAGCATGCCTTGTCGGCGGTTCGCTCCGACAGCCAAGGCTTGCCAAGCGGATGCGATGGGGGCGCAGGCGATTTGCGCTTCGGGGGGCGATCCCACACGCGTGCGTCTTCTTGACTGACATCGCTTCGGCCCGCAGGAGGACGCTACCGCGGCGGGACGGGTCGTATCAAAGGTGAGGACGAGCTTCCGGCTCGTCCGATCGTCAACCTCCCGAGGAGACCCAAGTGAACCCATCCGCCACGGTGCCGTCGCACACCGAACCTCGCGACCCGGACCTTGCCGAGCAGGCCCGTCCCGGCCACGGTGTTCCGTCGCAGGACCCGGACCCTGCGGCGCAGATTCCCCTGGAACCCGAGGAAGCCGAGCGCGAGGCCAAGTCCGTGCTGACGGGTGGCGGTGTGGTGGGCGGTGCGGCGGTCGGTGCCACCATCGGCGCAGTGGTGGGGGGACCGGTGGGTGTGGCGGTCGGGGGCACGCTGGGTGCCGTTGCCGGCGCCCTCGGTGGTGCTGCCGCGGGTGCTGCGATGAACCCGGGAGATGCGAGCAGCGACGAAACGGTGCCCGAGGACAGCGCGCCTGCAGACGCAGGCCACGATGCGACAGCCGGCGGCGTGAAGCCCTGACCCATCTCTCTAGTGTCCAGGCGTGATCCTGCGAAGCTTCCAACCCGTCGCTGACGCGGCGGACCCCGGCCTCGCCGCCGCGCCCTTCACCAGTCTTCCTTGACCGCGAGCACCGCATCGCGGCCGGCCGCCGCGCGTCCGGCCAGCCAGGCCGTGACGGTGCCCGCCACCACGACCGCCGCGCACAGCGCGAGCAGGCGCGCCCAGGGCAGCAGCAGGTCCATGGTCCAGTGGAAGCTTTGCGGATTGACCACGTGCACCAGCACCACGGCCACGCCCAGCCCCAGCGCCAGTCCCGCCAGTGCGCCGATGAAGGTCCACGCCGCGCCTTCGCCGGCCACGACGGTCAGGATCTGCCGGCGCGTCAGGCCCAGGTGCGCGAGCAGCCCGAATTCCTTGCGGCGCGCCAGCACCTGCGCGCTGAAGCTGGCCGCCACGCCGAACAGGCCGATCGCGATCGCCACGGCCTGCAGCCAGTAGGTGACGGCGAAGCTGCGGTCGAAGATGCGCAGCGAGATCGCGCGCACCTGCCCGGCCGAGGCGAACTCCACCAGGTCCGGCTGCCCCGCCTCCTGCTGCACCAGCGCGCGCACCCGGGCCTGCACATCCTCCAGGGACGCGCCTGGCACGAGCCACAGCTGCGCGTCGTTGACGCGCGTGTCGCCGGTCAGGCGCAGGTAGTCGCGCTGGTCGAGGATCACGGCACCGCTTTGCCGCACGTAGTCGCGCCAGACGCCGGCGACCACGAAGTTGCCGGGGGCCAGCGCGGACTCCAGCACGCGCAGCCGCTCCCCGCGCCGGGCGCCGTACAGGTCGACCATCGCCTCGCTCACGTAGACCGGGATGGCGCCCGCGGGCACCGTCACCGTGTCGCCCACCAGTGGCAGCGACTGGCGCGCATCGTCCAGCGGCCGTGCCAGCAGGGTCACGGGCGGCCGTGCGGGGTCGAGCAGCAGGCTGCGCACGCGCTGGGTCGCGACCCGCGCGACGCCCGGCAGCCGCGCGAGGCCCTGCACCAACGGAGGCGTGAGGAAGGCGGTGTCGCTGGATGCGGTGCTGTTGCTGGTGCGAACGTACAGGTCGGCGGGCAGCAGCACGTCCAGCCAATTGGCGACCGATTGCCGAAAGCTGGCCACCATCACGGTGAGCGCGACCGCCAGGCTGAGCGCGGCGACCACGCCGCTGACGGCGACCGCCGCGCTCTCGCGCACGCGGCGCGCGCGCTCCACCGCCAGCAGCGGCAGCAGCCGGTGCGCCACCAGCGGTGCCAGCCGGTCGTACAGCGCGCCCACGGCGCCCGGCAGCACGGCGATGCCGCCCACCAGCAGCAAGCCGACCGACAGGTAGGCCGCAAGCGGGATGCCGCCCACCGGCGGCAGCAGCGCGAGCAGCAGCGCAGCGGCCAGCGTGAGCCAGCCAAGCCCGTGCTGCCGGCCGCGCGGCAGCGCGGTGCCCAGGCCCTTGAGCGTCTGCGCCAGCGGCAGGCGCGCGGCGCTGCGCGCCGGCAGCCAGCCGCCTGCCATCGCGGCGGCGACGCCCAGCG
>NZ_JBFUKP010000029.1:0-44016 GCF_056400765.1 Ramlibacter sp. P4_H7 | reverse complement strand
CCGCCGGCGCCTCGGCGAGCGGCGGGTTCGCCGGGCTGGCRTAGCCGCCGGCGTGGAAAGCCTGCGCGTCCGTGTTCGCGTTCACCTGGTCGCCTCCCCCACGCTGCGTGCGGCGCTCATGCCGGCTCCCGCAGGGCGCGGGCCAGGCGCGGCAGGTCGGGCTGGACCGGTTCCCGGTGCACTTCGCGCGGCCGGATGCGCTCGCCGATGATCTCGAACATGCGGCCGATTCCTTCCGGCACCACCAGCACCACCACCAGCAGCATCACGCCGTAGAACAGGTTGCCCAGCTTGGCCAGCGGCGCCACCAGCTCCGGCAGCGCGGTGAGCGCCGCGGTGCCGATGAAGGGGCCGATCAGGCTGCCGCGGCCGCCGATGATGATGCACACGAAGAAGAACAGGCTCAGCTCGAACACGAAGGTGTCCGGCGTGATGTAGCTTTGCAGGCTCGCGAACACGGCGCCCGCGACGCCGGCGGTGACGCCGCTGAAGACGAAGGCGGCGAGCTTGGCGCGCAGCACCGGCACGCCGACCGCCTGCGCCGCCACCGGGTTGTCGCGGATCGAGATGAAAGCGCGGCCCCACATGCGGCGCGCGACGTTCCAGGTGAGCCAGGTCACGAACGCGGCGAGCCCGGCGACCAGGTAATAGAAGCCGGTGGGCGTGTCGAAAGGCGCGGGGAACATCGGCCCCGGCAGGCCGACGCCGCCGCCCGTGAGGCCGGGATTGGCCATCACGATCTCGTTGACGATCATCGCGAAGGCCATGGTGGCCATCGCGAAGTAGAAACCCGGCAGCCGCAGCGAGGGCAGTCCCAGCAGCAGTCCGCACAGGCCGCCGACGGCCCCCGACACCAGCATGGCGGCATAGGGGTTCCAGCCCGCCTTGCCGGCGAGGATGGCGAAGCCGTAGGCGCCGATGGACAGCAGCCCCACGTGGCCGATGGACAGCTGGCCGGTGAATCCCACCACCAGGTTGAGTCCGGCGATCAGGATCCAGTAGACGGCGACCAGCGCCGCCAGGTGCAGCTGGTACTGGTCGCCCGCCCAGAAGGGCAAGGTCGCGAGCAGCAGCGCGCCGAACACGAGGCCGGCGATCTTCGTGGGATGCGTCTTCGGGCTCATTGGGCAAGCTCCCTCACACCGGCCTTACGTTGCGCGCGCCGAGCAGGCCCTCTGGCTTGAGCAGCAGGATCACCATCAGCAGGCCGACCGCCACCGTCTGCTGGTACTCGCCGCCGAACCAGTAGCTCGCGAAGGCGCTCAGCAGGCCCAACGCCGCGCCGCCGATCAACGCGCCCACGTTGCTGCCCAGGCCGCCCACCGCCAGCGCGATGAAGCCGCTCAAGGTGAGCGCGTGGCCCAGCGCGAAAAACGCGAACGTCAGCTGGCCGGCCGCGAAGCCCGCCACCCCGCCGAGCGCGCCGGACAGGATGTACGACAGCAGCCGGATGCGGTCGGTGGAGATGCCGCGCGCGCGCGCCGCGAAGGCGTCCTCGGACATGGCGATGAACACCTTGCCGTACATGGTGCGGCGGTAGAACAGCTCCAGGCCCAGGGCCATCACCACCGCGCAGCCCACCGGCAACCAGAACTTCTGGTCCAGCGCGCCGACCCCGAACTGCTGCGGGATCAGCCGCGGGAAGGGCTTGGGCTCCGTGCCCCACCACAGCGCCACCGCATGCTGCACGATGGTGGCCAGCGCCAGCGTGCTGAGCAGCCACAGGTGCTCGTCGCTGCGCGCCAGCACGCGCCGGATCGCCAGCACCTCGGTGAGCCAGCCGAAGGCCGCGCCCACCAGCACCGCACCTGCCAGCCCCACCGACCAGTGCATGCCCAGCGCCGTGATGATGTAGGCGCCGAACACGCCGCCCAGCATGGCGATGTGGCCCGTGGTGACGGACAGGACCTTGGAGGTCGAGAACATCACGTTGTAGACCAGCGCGACGGCGGCATAGACCATGCCGATGGCCAGTCCGGAGACGATGACGGTGAGCATGGAGCGGTGGCCCTGGGATGCCGGTCAGCGCGGCGCGAGCTTGAAGCTGCCGTCCTTGAAGGTGTTGGCGGCGTTCACGGCCATGTTGCTGTCCGGGAAGCCGTTGTGCTCCTTCGCGCTCCACGTGTAGGTGGCATAGACGCCGCGGAACTCGCGGGTGTCCTCCAGCGCCTTCTGGATCTTCGCGGGATCGGTGCCGCCGGCGGTCTTCACGGCGTGCTCGACCAGCTTGACCGTGTCGTAGCCCATGGCCACCCACCAGAACAGGATGTCGAGTTCACCGCTGCCGAGCTTGGGACGGATCTTGTCCACCAGCGCCTGGGTCTGGTCGGGCAGCTTGCCGTCCGGGCGGAACGTGGTGCTCTGGTAGCCCGCCGCATAGGTCTCCTCCCAGTACTCCGGCTTGTTCAGCAGCTTGCGGATCTGCGAGGCCATCAGCGCGGGGTGGCCGACCACCGGCACCTTCCAGCCCATGTCGCCGCGCGCATTGAGCAGGCGCCCGAGCAGGCCGGTGGCCGCGGACCAGGGCATCACGACCTCCGCGCCGGCCGCGCGGGCCTTGCTCATCTCGTCGCTCAGGTCCGTCTTGTTCGGGTCGATCAGCACCGAGTAGACCGGCTCGATGCCGGCGGCCTTCAGCAGCTCGGTGGCGGTCTTCGCGCTGGAGGTGCCGTAGCCGGAGGTGTCGCCGATCACCGCCACCTTGCGCTTCTTGAGGGCGTTGAGCGCGTAGTCGTTGGCGGTGGAGATCCACTGCTTGTTGGTGTTGATCACCCGGAAGGCGCGCGGGTACTTGACGGGATCGATCAGTTCGTCGATCGCGCCGATCACCAGGTTGGGGATGCCGGCGCGGGCGATGATGGGCGCGGCGGCCAGGCCTTCACCCGAGTTCACCGGGCCGATGATGAAGTGCACCTTCTCGCTGAACGCGAGCTGCTGCGCGAAGTTCACCGCCTTGGTCGGGTCGCCCGCGGTGTCGCGGGTGAGCAGTTCGATCGGCCGGCCGTTGATGCCACCGGCCTTGTTGATCTCGTCGACCGCGAACTTCACGCCTTCGTTCTCGGCCAGCGCGGCCGACGACAGCGGCCCGGTCAGCGAGGAGAGCCAGCCCACCTTGATCGGGTCCGCGGCGTGGGCCGACAGGGCGGCGGCGCCGAGGACGGCAGCGGCGGAAAGTCTGGCAATCAGTTTCGTTAAACAAAACATTCCGTGATCTCCTGGTCAGTGATCTTTTGCGGCAAAGAGGCAGCCATGCTAGGCGTCTTCGTTTTTCCCGAATAGGAGGAGCCGCGCCCGATTGCTCGGTGTTATCCCTAGGCGCGCATCTCGACAATTCCATTTATTTCGTTGCACAGAATCTTTTGTCCATCGGAAGTCGGATGATTGCGACCGCCAACCCACGAACGAGGAGCTTCGATGACGCAATCCCCCCGCTGGAAGCAGCGCCCCGCCGGGTCCACCTGGGGCGACTTCGGGCCGGACGACCAGTGCGGCCGGATGAACCTGCTGACGCCGCAGAAGGTGATGCAGGGCATGCGCGAAGTTCGCGAAGGGCTCACCTTCAACCTGAGCCTGCCGCTCGATTTCCCCGGCGGCAACGTGCTCAATCCGCGGCGCATGCCGCCGGTGCTGCGGCCCACCTTGCGCAACGGCAAGGCCAACATGAACTACCAGCTGCGCTGCGACAACCCCGCGTGCACCGACGTGATCAGCGACGACCTGGTGGTGATGCACCTGCAGTACAGCACCCAGTGGGACAGCCTTGCGCACGTGGGATCGATGTTCGACGCGCAGGGCACGGGCGAGCCGCAGGCGCTGTACTACAACGGCTTTCGCGCCGGCGAGGACGTGGTGGGGCCGGAGTCGGCGGCGGGCGCCGGCATCTTCGACTTCGCCAAGGTCCCGCGCGAGTCGACCTCGGGCGCGAGGAAGCTGGGCATCGAGAACATGTCCGAACGCTGCGTGCAGGGACGCGCGGTGATGATCGACCTGCATGCCCACGTCGGCCGCGAGCGCGTGCTGGTGGACCACGACCGGCTGCAGGACATCCTGAAGAAGGACCAGGTCACCGTGGAGGCCGGCGACATGGTGTGCCTGCACACCGGCTTCGCGCAGATGATCCTGGAGATGGACCGCAAGCCCGATGGACACCAGCTGGAGCACAGCTGCGCGGTGCTGGAAGGCCGCGACCCGCGCCTGCTGCAGTGGATCACCGACAGCGGTCTGGCGGCCCTCATCGCGGACAACTACGCCGTGGAGGCGCACCCGGCATCCAGCCATCCCGACACCTGCGCGGCCCTGCCGCTGCACGAGCACTGCCTGTTCAAGCTGGGCGTGCACCTCGGCGAGATCTGGCACCTGACGCCGCTGGCCGACTGGCTGCGAGCGCATGGGCGCAACCGCTTCCTGCTGACGGCACCGCCGCTGCGCCTGCCGGGGGCGGTCGGTTCACCGGCGACGCCGGTGGCCACGGTCTGAGCCGCGGGCTCTAGGGATTCCCTTTCCGGCCCTGCGCACCGTGCCGCGGCGGCAGCGGCTCAGCGCTTCAGCGAAGCGATCGCCGCCAGCAGCTGCTCGGGCGCGAACGGCTTGGTGAAGTGCAGGTCGAAGCCCGCGGCCATGGCCTTGCGCCGGTCCTCTTCCTGGCCCCAGCCGGTCGCGGCGATGAGCAGCGTGCGCGCGCCCCAGTCCTGCGCGCGCACCTGGCGCGCCACCTCGTAGCCATTGAGCCCCGGCATGCCGATGTCCAGCACCAGCACGTCCGGGCGCAGCCGCATGGCCAGGTCCGCGGCGGCCTGGCCGTCGTGCGCCACGCGCACCTGGTGGCCCTCGATGCCCAGGAGTTCGGCCAGCACCTCGGCCGCATCGGCGTTGTCGTCGGCCAGCACGATCACCCGTTGCGCGCCGGCGGCCGGCTGCGCCTGGCCGGACTCCACCGGTGGCCCGCCCTCGGGCCGCTTCTCGTCGGGCAGGCGCACTTCGAAGCGGCTGCCCGCGCCGGGCCCCGCGCTGTACGCGTGGATGGTGCCGCCATGCAGTTCGACCAGCCCCTTGGCCAGCGCCAGGCCGATGCCCAGCCCGCCCTCGGAACGATCGATGGCGGACTGCTCCTGCGCGAACATCGCGAACACGTTGCCCAGCGCCGCGGCGGACATGCCGATGCCGGTGTCCGTCACGGAGAAGACCAGCCACGGACCCTGGTGGCGCACGTCCAACGCGATGCGCCCGCCCGGGTCGGTGTACTTCACGGCGTTGTTCAGCAGGTTGGAGAGCACCTGTGCCAGCCGGACCGGGTCCGCGTGGACACGGCGCTGCGGCTCTTCCACCTGCGCCGTGAGCGCGTGGCGCTTGGCCTCCGCCATCGGCGCCGCGGCTTCCATCGCGGTGTCGACCAGCTGCTGCACCGAAACCCATTCCGGCTTGAGCACCAGCCGGCGCTGGGTGATGCGGGCGATGTCGATCAGGTCGTCGAGCAGCCGCGACATGTGCGACACCTGCCGGCCCACGATCTCCACGGCGCGCGCGCGCACCGTGTCGGGCGCCGTCGGCAGCGACAGCAGGTGCACGGCGGTGCGGATCGGGGCCAGGGGATTGCGCAGCTCGTGCGCCAGCGTGGCGAGGAACTCGTCCTTCTGCCGGTCCGCGGCCTGCAGCGCCAGCGAAGTGCGGCGCGCTTCCTCGATGTCGCTGGTGGTGCCGAACCAGCGCAGCACGCGGCCGGTGCTGTCGCGCTGCGGCACGGCGCGGGTGAGGAACCAGCGCCACTCGCCGCCGGCGCTGCGCAGCCGGTGCTCGGCGTGCCATTCGGTGCCCGCGGCCTTCGCTGCCCTCCACGTGTCCCACAGGCCCTGCGCGTCCTGCGGATGCAGCGCCTCGACCCAGCCGTGCACCAGGGCCCGTGCCTCCGCTTGCCCGGTGTAGGCCTCCCACTGCGAATTGAAGCGTTCCAGCTTGCCGGCGGGCGACGCTTCCCAGGCGATGGCGGGGATGCTGTTGGAAAACGCCAGCAAGGCCTGCTGCGCGCGGTGCTGCTCGGTGACCTCGTGGCCGTAGACGAAGATGCCGTCGACCTTGCCGGCCGGGTCCAGCAGCGGCTGGTACACGAAGTCCAGGATAACCTCCGAGGGCGGACCGCCGGCCTCGCGGTCCAGTGTCGCCTGCGCACTGCTTGCCACGTAGGCCTGGCCGGTGCGGTACACGCGGTCCAGCAGGTCGATGTAGCCCTGGGCCACGACCTCGGGCAGCGCGTCGCGCACGGCGCGGCCGACGACCTGCCGCCGGCCGACGAGCTGGAGGTAGCCGGGATTCACGACCTCGAACACGTGGTCGGGCCCGCGCACCACCGCGAGGAAGCCCGGGGCCTGTTCGAACAGGGCCTGCAGCCGCTCCTGCTGCAGGCGGTGGCGCTGCTCGGCCAGGACGGTCGCGGTTGTCTCCGCGCAGGCGCAGTAGAAGCCGGCCGTGCGGCCCTGCTCGTCGATCACCGGCGAATAGGAGAAGGTGAACCAGGTGTCCTCTTCCTCGCCCTTGCGCTGCATGCGCAGCGGCAGGTTCTCCATGAAGAAGGTCTCGCCCGCCAGCGCCCGGTTCACGAACGGCATGATGTCGTCGAGGATGTCGTACCAGACCGTGCGGAAAGCCGTGCCGAGGCTCGCCGGGTGCTTGCGCCCCAGGATCTCCGCGTAGGCGTCGTTGTAGAGCATCTCCAGGTTCGGGCCCCAGGCCACGAACATCGGGAAGCCCGAGCCCAGCATCAGGTTCACGACCGAACGCAGCGACTGCGGCCAGCCTTGCGGCGGGCCGACTTCGCTGCGCGACCAGTCGTGGGCGCGCATCAGGCGCGCCATCCTGGAGTCGCCCGCCAGGAAGGCGGGCTGCGGCTCGGTGGGCATGCCGCGAGTGTAGAGAAGCGCGGTGCTCCGCGCGGGCCCGGTCAGCTCTTGAAAGGAACGACCAGCTGGCGCTGCTCGCCCAGCCCATCGATGCCCAGCGTCATCACGTCGCCCTTCTTCAGGTACAACGGCGGCTTCATGCCCAGCCCGACCCCGGGCGGCGTGCCGGTGGTGATGACGTCGCCCGGCTCCAGCGTCATGAAGTGGCTGCAGTAACTGACCAGCTTGGCGCAGTTGAAGATCATGGTGCGCGTGTTGCCGGTCTGCATGCGCTTGCCGTTCACGTCCAGCCACATGCCCAGGCGCTGCACGTTGTCGATCTCGTCCGTGGTGACCAGCCAGGGGCCGATCGGGCCGAAGGTGTCGCAGCCCTTGCCCTTGTCCCACTGCGAACCGCGCTCGAGTTGGTACTCCCGCTCGCTCACGTCGTTGACGATGCTGTAGCCGGCCACATACGACAGCGCCTTGCTCATCGGCACGTAGCGCGCGCGGGTGCCGATCACGATGCCCAGCTCCACTTCCCAGTCGGTCTTGACCGAGCCGCGCGGCAGCATCACGGGATCGTTGGCGCCCTGGATGCAGCTGGTCGCCTTCATGAAGACGATGGGTTCGGCCGGGATCGGCATGTTCGATTCCGCGGCGTGGTCCGAGTAGTTCAGGCCGATGGCGATGAACTTGGGCACGTGCGCCACCGGGCAGCCGAAACGCGGGTTGCCGCGCACCGCCGGCAGCTTGGCGGGATTGGCCTTGCGGATGCGGGCCAGGCCGACCTGACCCAGCTGCTCGGGGCCGATGTCCGGCACCACGCCGCTCAGGTCGCGCAGCTTGCCGTCGGCATCGATCAGTCCGGGCTTTTCCTTGCCGGGGTTGCCATAGCGCACGAGTTTCATTCGAGGGTTTCCTTGGTTGTTGTTGTCAGTAGGTGGAGCGGCCGCCAGAGAGGTCGAACACCGCGCCGGTGGAGAACGAGCAGTCCTCGGTGCACAGCCAGCCCACCATCGCCGCGATCTCCTCGGGCGTGCCGAAGCGGCCCATCGGAATCTTGGAGAGCATGAACTGGATGTGCGCCTCGGTCATCTGGTCGAAGATCGCCGTCTTCACCGCGGCCGGAGTCACGCAGTTGACGCGCACGCCGCCGTCGGCGAGTTCCTTGCCGAGCGACTTGGTCAGCGCGATCACCGCCGCCTTGCTGGCGCTGTAGGCGCTGGCGTTGGGGTTGCCGTCTTTGCCGGCGACCGACGCGATGTTGACGATGCGGCCGTAGTTCGCCTGCCGCATCACGGGCACCACTTCACGGCAGCACAGGAACAGGCCATTCAAGTTGACGTCGATCACCTGCTTCCAGTCGTCGACCGGGTACTCCCACACCTTGGTGTTCGGCCCCGTGATGCCGGCGCTGTTGACCAGCGCGTCGATGCGGGATGCGCGGCGTACGGTGGACTGCAACGCCTCGCGCACCGAGGTGACGTCGGTCACGTCCACCTGCACGAAGGTGCTGCCCGCGCCCAGCTTCTCGGCGGCCTGCCGCCCCTGGGCCAGGTCGCGGTCCCACAGGCTCACGGTGCCGCCGGAGGCGAGCAGGCGCTGGGCGATGGCGAAGCCGAGGCCGGCGGCGCCGCCGGTGACGACGGCATGCCGTCCCTGGAAGTCGAGCTGGTTCATAGCGTGATGCCTCCATCGACCGCGTAGGCCTGGCCGGTGACGAACACCGCCTCTTCGCTGGCCAGGTACACCACCAGCGGCGCGATCTCCTCCGCGGTGGCGAGCCGGCCCATGGGCTGGCGCGCGACGAAGGCCTTGCGCGCGGCCACGGGATCGGCGTTGGCGTTGATGCGGTCCTGCAGCGACGGAGTATCCACCGTGCCGGGGCAGATCGCATTGCAGCGGATGCCGTTGGCCACGTAGTCGGCCGCGACGCTCTTGGTCAGGCCGATCACGGCCGCCTTGGTGGTGCCGTAGATGAAGCGGTTGGGCAGGCCCTTGATGCTGCTGCAGACGCTGGCCATGTTGATGATGCTGCCCTTGCCCTGGCCGCCATCGTTCTGGAGCATGCGCGGCAGCGCCGCCTGGATCGCCCAGAACTGCGCGCGCACATTGAGGTTCAGCGCGAAATTCCACTCCTCGTCGCTCGCCTGCAGCACCGTGCCGCTGTGCACGAAGCCGGCGCAGTTGAACAGCACGTCGATGGCCGGCATGGCGTTCACGACCTTCGTGATCGCATCCTTGTCCAGCACGTCCAGCTGCACGCAGCGGATGCCCGACACGCCTTCGTAGCTGTCGAGCACCTTGGGGTTCACGTCGGTGGCCCACACCTGCGCGCCTTCGGCGGCGAGCGCCATGGCGCTGGCGCGGCCGATGCCCTGCCCCGCGGCGGTGACGAGCGCCGTCTTGCCCTTGAGTCGCATGTCCTGGTTCTCCTTTTCCGGCAGCCGTCCGGGTTTTGCCGGATGCGCGGGGGCCGGGGTGACGCCGATATTAATTGGCCTGACCACTTGGCCAGTCAGCACCAACCCTAAGCAGCGTTTCGCGCTCCCTCCATGCCCCTGCAAGCCGTCGAATCCAGCCGCCTGTACCGCCAGATCGCGGAGCAGCTGCGTGGGCTGATCACCGGCGGCGAATTCGAGGCGGGCACGCGCCTGCCGGCCGAGCGCGACCTCGCCAAGCAGCTGGGCGTGAGCCGTCCCTCGGTGCGCGAGGCGCTGATCGCGCTGGAGGTGGAAGGCTGGGTCGAGGTGCGCACGGGCTCGGGCATCTACGTGCAGCCGCCGCGCCAGCGCCATGGCGCGCGCGCCGGCAAGAACGGCCACGACGCCGGCGCCGAATGGGGCCCGTTGAAGGTGATGCAGGCGCGCGAACTGGTCGAATCCGAGGTGGCCGCGCTCGCCGCGCGCAATGCGCGCAAGGCGAACATCGCCGCCATGGCCGGCGCGCTGCAGCAGATGCGCGAGGACGCCGCCGCCGGCGTCGAGCCGCGCGCCGGCGACGAGGCCTTCCACACCGCGATCGCCGAAGCGTGCGGCAACGAGGTGCTGTCGGACACGGTGCGCAGCTACTGGAGCGCGCGCCACGGCCCGCTGTTCAGCCGGCTGGGCGACTACTTCGAGAACCCGGCCTCCTGGAGCGCCGCGCTGGTCGAGCACGCCGCCGTGCTGGAGGCGATCCGCGCGCGGGACGCCCAGGCGGCGCGCGAGGCCATGCAGCAGCACCTGAAGAAGGCCACCGGTCGATACAGCGCGAGCTGGCGCCGCGCCAACCATTCCTGACGCCAGAAGAAACCACCCTAGGAGACAAAGAGCATGAGCAAACGACTCACCCTGCAACTGATCGCGGCCTGCGCGCTGGCCACCGCCGTGGCGGCGCCGGCCTTCGCGCAGACCAAGCTGAAGTGGGCGCACGTGTACGAGACCTCCGAGCCGTACCACAAGTGGTCGGTGTGGGCGGCCGACGAATTCAAGAAGCGCACCAACGGCAAGTACGAGATCCAGGTGTTCCCCGCCTCCAGCCTGGGCAAGGAAAGCGACATCAACCAGGGCCTGCAGCTGGGCACGGTGGACATCATCCTGACCGGCGCCTCGTTCGCGGCCAACTCCTACCCGCGCCTGGCCGTCAGCTACTACCCCTTCACCTTCCGCGACGCCGACCACGTCATCCTGTACAGCAAGAGCGACGTGTTCAAGGAGCTGACCGAGGGCTACAAGAAGGCCACCGGCAACACCGTCACCGCCCTGACCTACTACGGCGCGCGCCACGCCACCAGCAACAAGCTGTTCACCACCTGCGAGCAGATGAAGGGCCTGAAGATGCGCGTGCCCGACGCGCCGGCCTACACCGCACTGCCGCGCGCCTGCGGCGCCAACCCGACGCCGATCGCCTTCGCCGAGGTCTACCTGGCGCTGCAGAACGGCACCGTGGACGCGCAGGAGAACCCGCTGCCCACCATCGAGGCCAAGAAGTTCTACGAAGTGCAGAAGAACATCATCCTGACCGGCCACATCTCCGACTCGCTGCTGACCGTGGTGTCCCCCAGCCTGATGGGCAAGCTGACGCCGGCCGAACAGAAGATCCTGTCCGACGTGACGCAGGAAGCCGCCGAGAAGGCGACCAACGACATCCGCAAGCGCGAAGGCGAGCTGGTCGAGGAGTTCAAGAAGAAGGGCGTCAACGTGGTGACCGTCAACCGCGACGACTTCCGCCAGCACGTGCTGAAGGCGATCTCCTTCGAGTCCATGAAGCTGGACAAGAAGGACTGGGACCGCGTGGTCAACCTGAAGTGATGCACGCCGCCCGCACCGACGAGGTCCCGGGCGGCGGGGCGGGCCTGGTCCCGCCCCCGTCCGAGCGCTCGATCATCGACGAGATGCCCCACGTCATGGGCGAGGACGGGGAGTTCCACGCCCAGGACGAGGAAGTGGATCTCTCCGGCACCACGCCCGAGGCCTGGCTCGCGCTCGGCATCTTCTGGATCCTGGGGGCGGTGGTCTTCTACCAGTTCTTCACGCGCTACGTGATGAACGACTCGGCCGCCTGGACCGAGGAGATCGCCCGCTACCTGCTGATCGCGGTGGTGTTCACCGGCGCCACCATCGGCGTCACCAAGAACAACCACATCCAGGTGGACTTCTTCTACCGATTCATGCCGGCGCGCATGGCGCGCGTGATGGCCATCGTCGTCGACGTGGTGCGCACCGCCTTCTTCGCGGCGGCCGTGGTGCTGACCATCCTGATGATGATGAAGCTGGGCAACTCGCGCATGACGATGGTGGACCTCCCCATGAACTACGTGTACGGCGTCTGCGCCCTGGGCTTCGCGCTGATGACCCTGCGCTCCGTGATGGTCGCGCGCCGCCACTGGCAGCGCGGCTACAGCGTGCTGGAGCGCCCGATGACCGAACTGACGGACAACTAGAACCCACACCATGCTCAAGGTCCTCTTCCTGCTGCTCATGAGCGGCGGCATCCCCGTCGCAGTCGCGATGGCGGGTTCCTCTCTGATCTACATCCTGGCCACCGGCAACCTGCCGCCCTTCGTGGTGATCCACCGGATGGTGAGCGGCATCGACAGCTTCCCGCTGCTGGCCGTGCCCTTCTTCATCCTGGCCGGCAACCTGATGAACAACGCCGGGATCACCAACCGCATCTACAACTACGCACTGGCGCTGGTGGGCTGGCTCAAAGGCGGCCTGGGCCACGTCAACGTGGTGGGCTCGGTGGTGTTCGCCGGCATGAGCGGCACGGCGATCGCCGATGCCGCGGGCCTGGGCACGATCGAGATCAAGGCGATGAAGGACCACGGCTACGAGACCGAGTTCGCCGTCGGCGTGACCGCAGCCTCCGCGACGCTGGGCCCGATCATCCCGCCCAGCCTGCCCTTCGTGATCTACGGAATGATGGCCAACGTCAGCGTCGGCTCGCTGTTCCTCGCCGGCATCCTGCCGGGCGCGATCATGGCGGTGCTGATGATGCTCACGGTGGCCTACTTCGCCCACAAGAACGGCTGGGGCGGCGACGTCAAGTTCGAGTGGCACCGCGTCTCCAAGGCCATCATCGAGACGGCCATCGTGATCGGCTGGCCCGTGGCCGTGTGGCTGCTGGTGGTGAAGTTCGGGATGAACGCGCAGCTCACGGTGCTGCTGTGCGGCATCGTGCTGTTCGCCGCCGACCGCATCTTCCGCTTCCAGGCGGTGCTGCCCATCATGACGCCGGTGCTGCTGATCGGCGGCATGACCACGGGCGTGTTCACGCCCACAGAAGGCGCCATCGCCGCCTGCCTGTGGGCGATGCTGCTGGGCTTCGCGTGGTATCGCACGCTGTCCTGGAAGATGTTCGTGAAGGTCTGCCTCGACACCGTCGAGACGACCTCGACGGTGCTGTTCATCGTCGCGGCGGCCAGCATCTTCGGCTGGATGCTGACGGCCACCGGCGTGACCGCGGCGATCTCTTCCTGGGTGCTGGCCTTCACCAAGGAGCCCTGGGTCTTCCTGCTGCTGGCCAACGTGCTGATGCTGTTCGTGGGCTGCTTCCTGGAACCGACCGCGGCGATCACGATCCTGGTGCCCATCCTGGTGCCGATCTGCCAGCAGCTGGGCATCGACCTCGTGCACTTCGGTCTGGTGATGGTGCTGAACCTCATGATCGGCCTGCTCCACCCGCCGATGGGCATGGTGCTGTTCGTGCTGGCCCGCGTCGCCAAGCTCTCGGTGGAGCGGACGACCGTCGCCATCCTGCCCTGGCTGGTGCCGCTGCTGGCCTCGCTGATCTTCATCACCTATGTGCCCAAGGCAGTCATGTGGCTGCCCAAGATGTTTTATTGATCGATTGACATGCAAGCTGGGGTTCGGCGCTGCCTCACCACCAGCCTACGGCACGTTTCGTAGGCTGGCGGCGAGCAAAGCGAACCCCAGCAAATGGACCCCACCATGACCCCCTTCATCCGCCTCCACCCCGCCGACGACGTCCTGATCGCGCGCGCCCAGCTCGTGGGCGGCACGAGCGTCGAGAACGTCACGGCCAAGGGATTGATTCCACCGGGCCACAAGGTCGCCGCGCGCGACATCGCGGCCGGCCAGCCGGTGCGGCGCTACAACCAGATCATCGGCTTCGCCAGCAAGCCGATCGCGGCCGGCGAGCACGTGCACACGCACAACCTCGACATGGGCCCCGAGCACGGCGCGTTCGCGCGCGACTACGCCTTCGGTGCCGACGTGAAGCCGGAACCCGCCCGGCGCGAGGCCACCTTCATGGGCATCAAGCGGCCCGATGGCCGCGTGGCGACGCGCAACTACATCGGCGTGCTGTCCAGCGTGAACTGCTCGGCGACGGCGGCGCGCGCGATCGCGGACCACTTCTCGCGCCAGTCCAACCCGAAGGCGCTGGAGCCCTACCCCAACGTCGACGGCGTGGTGGCGCTCACGCACGGCACGGGCTGCGGCATGGACACCGAAGGCCTGGGCATGCAGATCCTGGAACGCACGCTGGCCGGCTACGCGACGCACGCGAACTTCGCCGCCGTGATCGTCGTCGGCCTGGGTTGCGAGGCCAACCAGATCAACGCCTGGCTCGCGCACAGCAGCCTGCGCGAAGGCGAGACGCTGCAGGTGTTCAACATCCAGGACACCGGCGGCACGCGCAAGACCGTGGAGAAAGGCGTGTCGCTGGTCCAGCAGATGCTGCCGGCGGCCAACCGCGTGAAGCGTGAACCCTGCAGCGCCGCGCACATCACCATCGGCCTGCAGTGCGGCGGCTCGGACGGCTACTCCGGCATCAGCGCCAACCCGGCGCTGGGCGCGGCGGTGGACCTGCTGGTGGCCCATGGCGGCACGGCGATCCTGTCGGAGACACCCGAGATCTACGGCGCCGAGCACCTGCTCACGCGCCGCGCCGTCAAGCGCGAGGTGGGCGACAAGCTGATCGAGCGCATCCACTGGTGGGAGCACTACACCGAGGTCAACGAGGGCGAGATGAACAACAACCCCTCGCCGGGCAACAAGGCCGGCGGCCTCACCACCATCCTGGAGAAGTCGCTGGGCGCGGTGGCCAAGGGCGGCACCACCAACCTGCAGGCGGTCTACGAGTACGCCCAGCCGGTGTCGGCGCACGGCTTCGTCTACATGGACACCCCCGGCTACGACCCGGTGAGCGCCACGGGCCAGGTGGCCGGCGGCGCCAACATGATCTGCTTCACCACCGGCCGCGGCTCGGCCTACGGCTGCGCGCCCTCGCCTTCGCTGAAGATCGCCACCAACACGGCGCTGTGGCAGCGGCAGGAAGAGGACATGGACATCAACTGCGGCGAGATCATCGACGGCAAGGCCTCGATCCAGGAGATGGGCGAGCGCATCTTCCGGCTGGTGCTGGCGACCGCTTCGGGCGAGCACAGCAAGAGCGAGCAGCACGGCTACGGGCAGAACGAGTTCGTGCCGTGGCAGGTGGGGGCCGTAATGTGATTCACTTGGAAAAGTCGCTGCGCGACTTTTCCAAGTGGCCTGATCGGTGTGAAGGAGCCCGGCAAAGCCGGATCTCCTTCACAAGGGAGAGCGCGCTGCATGCTATTGCGCGCGCTCCACGGGCCTCGGTGCGGAAAGGGAACCGTCGCACACGGCCGCACTTCGTTGATCGATCCTTCCTTCAAAAGACATGAGCAAGACCTTTCAAGCCGCGCAACTGCGCACCACCGTCTCGGCCATCATCGCGGCGGCCGGCAGTTCGCCGCAGGAGGCGAAGACCGTTGCCGACAACCTGGTGCTGGCCAACCTGAGCGGGCACGATTCGCATGGCGTGGGCATGGTGCCGCGCTACATCGAGGCGGTGCTGGAAGGCGGGCTGAAGCCCAACACCGGCGTGGCCGTGAAGCTCGATGGCGGCAGCCTGCTGGCGCTGGATGGACAGCGCGGCTACGGGCAGGTGGTGGGCGAGCAGGCGATGGCGCTGGCGATGCAGCGCGCGCAGGACACCGGCAGCTGCGTGATGGCGCTGGCCAACGCGCACCACCTGGGACGTATCGGCCACTTCGCGGAGATGGCGGTAGCGCAGGGCCTCGTGTCCATCCACTTCGTCAACGTGCAGTCGCGACCCGTCGTGGCCCCGTTCGGCGGCGGCGATGGGCGCTACGGGACCAACCCGTTCTGCGTCGGCATTCCGCTGGCGGGCCAGCCGCCCTTCGTCCTCGACTTCGCGACCAGCCGGGTGGCGCAGGGCAAGATGCGCGTCGCGCACAACGAAGGCCGCCGGGTCGAGCCGGGTTACCTGATCGACGAACAGGGCCGGCCCACGACCGACCCGGGTGTCGTGGTGGTGCCGCAGCCGGGCGGCATGTTCGGCGCCCTGCTCGCTTTCGGCGAGCACAAGGGCTACGGCATGGCCGTGGCCTGCGAACTGCTGGGCGGCGCGCTCACCGGCAGCGGCACTTGGCACCGTCCCGCCGACAACTTGCGGGCCGTGATCAACGGCATGTTCACCATCGTGGTCGACCCGCGCAAATTGGGCACGCAGGAAGGCTTCGCGCGCGAGGCACTCGCCTTCGTGGATTGGCTGCGGCAAAGCCCACCGGCGCCGGGCAGCGACGGTGTGCTGCTGGCGGGCGAGCCGGAGCGCAAGGCGCGCCGCCAACGCGAAGTCGACGGCATCGTGCTGGACGACCAGACCTGGGCCGAGGTCGTCAGCGCGGGCGCCAAGGTCGGCGCCCGCGTGGGCTGATCACTTCAGCGACATCCAGCGCTGGAAGTCGTGCCGGCGCTCGACGCCGGACGGCACGTTGGCCCAGTAGGTGGTCGTGACGGTCTGCGTCGAGCCGGGGCCCGATCCCATCGTGGTCGTGTTGGACGAGTGCTGCACCATCGAGCCGCCGGGCAACAGGTGCGGGCTGCGCATCGGGACGGTCGCCACGGAGGTGTTGGCAGAGGCCGGCGCCACGACGCCGCCGGTTCCGGAGCTGACGCCGGCGCCGGTGGACGAAGTCACCGCGCCGGCGGGTGCGGTCGTGGTGGTGGTCGTGGTGGTGCTGCCGTAGGACTGGGCGAAGACGGCGGGCGCGGCCAGGACGGCGGCGGCGATGAGGGCGATGCGCTTCATGGAGACTCCTTTTGCAGGTTGCGTCGTGCCATTGCACGCGCAGCCGCCGAGCCGGGGCGACAGTCCCCGTTGATGACCTGTGTCAGCCGTGCACCGACGCCGCCTTTACGGCACAGGCAGCGGCGGCAGCGCCCGCACCACCTCTCCGGCAACCGGGAAGATGCGGTCGCCCGCGCGCGGCTCGATGCGGTGCATGCCGGTGAACCCTCCGAAGGCCGGCAGCACGCCCACCGCCTGCTGCGGCAACTGGCCGCTGTCGTCGCCCAGCCAGAAGCAGGGCAGCCTCAGCCGTTCGAAGGCCCGGCCCGCCACGCTGATGCAGGGGTGCCAGTGCCCCGCCAGCACGTACGCGCCCGCCACCGGCCGCGGGTGGTGGCACAGGGCGAACGGGCCCATCGCCAGCGGCTCGTCGACCACCGTGAAGTTCAGGCTGGCGGGCGGATCGCCGGCGCGGTCGTCATGGTTGCCGCGGATCAGGGTTAGCGCGAGGTCCGCATGGGCGTCGCGCCAGTCCTGCAGCACCCGCAGCGTGCCCGGCGCATGCGAGCGCGCGGAATGGAGGAAGTCGCCCAGGAACACCACGTGCCGCGCCTGCGTGTCCGCGACCGCCGCATCGAGCCGCGCCAGGTTGTCGCTGGTGGTGCCGCTGGGAACGGGCACCCCCAGCTTTCGGAAGCTCACGGCCTTGCCGAAGTGCGCGTCGGCGACCAGCAGCGCGCGCTGCGCGGTGAGGTAGAGGGAGCCGCTGGGATGCAGCAGCGCATCCTGGCCGGCCAGGCGGATTCTCAGCACGGGACTGGGGACGGATTTCGGAGGAGGCGGTGAACCGTATGCGTAGGCTGGCGGTGAGACCGAAGGCGAACCCCAGCGCTTCGCGCATCGCTGGGGTTCCCGGCGTCACCCCAGCCTACAGGATGCGCGCGAGCGCGGCGTCCAGGTGCTCCGAGGGCTGGCGCTTGAAGCCCGAGCGGGCGAAGCGCTGCAGGCGGCCGACGATGAAGGCGGTGAGCACGGAGGCGCGCACCTGCGCGTCGACCGTCGGGGTGGCGGCGTCGCCGTTGCCGCGCATGCACTGCTTCAGCGACGACTCGATCTTGTCGAAGAACTGGTTCATGCGCTGCTGCAGGCGTTCGTTCTCGAACACCAGCGCGTCGCCGACCATCACCCGGGTCATGCCCGGGTTCTTCTCGGCGAACTGGATGAGCATGGTGACGATGCGGCCGGCCTGCGCCTGCCCGGCGGGCTCGCGGTCGGTGATCTGGTTGACCAGGGTGAAGACGCTCTGCTCGATGAATTCGATCAGGCCTTCGAACATCTGCGCCTTGCTGGCGAAGTGGCGGTACAGGGCCGCCTCGCTCACTTCCAGCCGCGCCGCCAGGGCCGCCGTGGTGATTCGCTCGGCGCCGGGCTGCTCCAGCATCGTGGCCAGGGCCTGCAGGATCTGCACCCGCCGCTCGCCCGGCTTCGGACGCTTGCGCACCGGGACCGGGGCCTCGCCGCCAGGGGTGGGTTCGGGTGCATCGAGCTCGGCGTGGGACATGGGGTCTGGGTCTGCGTTTCCAATTCATTCTCGCATACCCAACCATGGCTTTTCCCCCCAGCCCATCCATCGGAACCGCCGTCCGCCAGCAGGTTCTCAGGCCGGGAAAGCCAGTGTGACTTTCAAGCCACGGCCGCCTGCGCCCGCTTGCAATTGCAGCTGGCTGTGGTGCAGCCGCGCGATCTCGTCGGCGATGGCCAGGCCCAGGCCGTTGCCCTCGCCCTGCGTGCCCTGCACCCGGTAGAAGCGCTCCCGGATCCGCGGCAGCTCGGCCTGCGCGACGCCGGGTCCGTCGTCCTCGACCTCCAGGAAGGCTTCGCTGCCGCGCCGGCCGCAGCGGATGGTGACGGTGCCGCCCTCGTGGCTGTACTTCACCGCGTTGTCCACCAGGTTGGACAGCAGCTCGCGCAGCAGCCACTCGTGCCCCATCGCCTGCACCGGCTGCGCGTCAAGGCCCAGGTCCATGCCGCGGACGGTGGCGGCGTCCAGGTGCATCTCCAGCGCGTCCTCGCACAGCGCCTTCAAGTCGACCCGCTGCTGCGGCTGCGCGTGCATGGCGCGGGCATCGGCCCGCGACAGCGCCAGCAGCTGGTTGGCCAGCTGCGAGGTGCGGCGGGTGGCGCTGCGCAGCTTGTAGACCTGCTCGGTGGGCAGCGCCAGCATGCCCTGGGCCGGCTTGGCGCTGGCCGCCTGCGCCCAGGCCTCGACCTGGGCCTGCAGGCCGGCGATGGGGGTGCGCAGCTGGTGGGCGGCGTCGGCCACGAACCGGCGCTGGCCCTCGGCCTGCGCGTTGACCAGGCCGAACAACCGGTTGAGCGAGTCCACCAGCGGCCGGACTTCCTCGGGCGAGGTGGTGTCGTCGATGGCGCTCAGGTCGCGCGGTGATCGGTGCTCCACCGCCTCCTTCAGCTCCAGCAGCGGCCGCAGCGCCTGCTGCACCGCCCAGCGCACGGCGAAGGCGGCGGCGGCGATCAGCACGAGGTTGGGCAGCAGCACGCGGAACAGGATGGAGCGCGCCCACTGCTGGCGCGGATCGGAGCCATCGGCCACCGCGACCACCAGCTCGCCCTGCACGGTGGGCTGGCGCTGGCGCACGATGCGCCAGGTGGCGCCGCCGTGTTCCTCGCTGTGCACCTCCGGCGCCTGGTCGGACGGCGGCAGGCCGGCCAGCCAGGCTTCACCCTGCAGCACCTTGCCGTCGACGTCCAGGATGGCATAGGTGGCGGACCCCGCGCGCTCCTTGAGGAACTCCTCCACCGGCGGCGCCAGCATGATCAGCGGCCGGTCACCCACTTCGCCGATCACGGAGTCCGCGACCAGGGGCACCAGCGCGAGCAGGCGCCGGTCCTGCTGCGCGGCCACGTCGTCGGCGGAGCGGAATTCGAGCCAGGCGTTGGCCAGCGCCAGCAGCACCAGGGGCACGATCAGCGTCACCAGCAGGCGGCGCCGCAGTCCCGAGGTGACGCCTCGCACCCGGGGCGAGTCCTGCCCCCGCGAGCCGGGCAGGAAGGACAGCTTCACTCGCCCTCGACCGGGCGCAGTTCGAGCCGGTAACCGAAGCCGCGGATCGACCGCAGCGCGACACCGTAGGGTTCCAGCTTGCTGCGCAGGCGGGAGATGTAGACCTCGACCGCGTTGGGCGTGATCTCCTTGTCCCAGCCGGTCAGCGCCTGCAGCAGCTTGTCCTTGCTGGCCGGCTTGGGCGCGTTGATCAGCAGGTACTCCATCACCGTCCACTCGCGCGGGCCCAGCTCGATCGGCACGGCCGTGCCGTTGCGCTGGGCACTGGCGCGCCGGTTGGCGGTATCGAGTTCGATCGGCCCGAAGCTGAGCACCGCCGACGTGGCCGCCTGCGAACGGCGCAGCAGCGCGCGCAGGCGTGCCAGCAGTTCGGGCAGCTCGAAGGGCTTGATCATGTAGTCGTCCGCGCCGAGGTCCAGGCCCTGCACGCGGTCGTGCAGCGCGTCGCGCGCGGTGAGGATCAGCACCGGCATGTTCTGGCTCGCCATCTCGGGGCGGCGCAGGCGGCGGGTGAGCTCCAGGCCGTCCATGTTGGGCAGGCCGATGTCGATGATCGCGGCGTCGAACACCTCGGTGCGCAGCACCTCTTCCGCCCGCTCGCCGGTGCCGACCCAGTCGACCGCGTAGCCGGCATTGGCCAGCCCCAGCTTGATGCCGCTGGCCACCATCACGTCGTCTTCGACCAGCAGCAGGCGCATGGTGAGCTCAGTGGGAACGGATCATGGTCCCGTAGGCCTGGTCCGTGAGGATTTCCAGCAGCATCGCATGGGGCACCCGGCCGTCGATGATGTGCACGGCATTGACGCCGGCCTTGGCGGCATCGAGCGCGCCGCTGATCTTGGGCAGCATGCCGCCGGAGATCGTGCCGTCGGCGAACAGGCCGTCGATCGCCTGGGCCGTGAGGTCGGTGAGCAGCTTGCCCTGCTTGTCCAGCACGCCCGGCGTGTTGGTCAGCAGCACCAGCTTCTCGGCCTTCAGCACCTCGGCCAGCTTGCTCGCCACCACGTCGGCGTTGATGTTGTAGCTCTCGTTCTCGTCGCCGAATCCGATCGGGCTGATCACCGGGATGAAGTTGTCCTCCAGCAGCGCCCGCACCACGCCGGGATTGATCTCGACGATGTCGCCCACCTGGCCCACGTCGTGTTCCTTGTTCGGGTCCTTGGCGTCGATCATCTTGAGCTTGCGGGCGCGGATCATGCCGCCGTCGCGGCCGGTGAGGCCCACGGCCTGGCCGCCGGCCTTGTGGATGAAGCCCACGATGTCCTGCTGCACCTCGCCGGCCAGCACCCATTCGACCACTTCCATGGTCTCGGCATCGGTGACGCGCATGCCCTGGATGAACTCGCCCTTCTTGCCCAGTCGGTTGAGCGCCTGCTCGATCTGCGGGCCGCCGCCGTGCACCACCACCGGGTTGATGCCCACCAGCTTGAGCAGCACGACGTCCTCGGCGAAGTCGGCCTGCAGCTCGGGATCGGTCATCGCGTTGCCGCCGTACTTGATCACCATGGTCTTGCCATGGAAGCGGCGGATGTAGGGCAGCGCCTGGGCGAGGATCTCGGCCTTGTCGCGGGGGGCGATGTGGGTGACGTCGTTCATGGCGGGCGGGAGGGGATCCTGCAAATTGTGCCGCAAGCGGACCCGGGGCTTCCTCAGCGGCGGAACCGGCGCATCCAGCGTTGCGCCCTGAAGCGCACGATACTGGTGTAACACCACACGTAGCTGACGATGAACAGCAGGGTGAAGACGATCAGCACCGGTGTGTTGTTCCAGAACAGCGCGGCCGGAATCACGGTGAGCAGCGTGAACCCCCACAGGTAGGGCGAGGTGCGGTTGTTGCGGATCAGCATGCGCCGCTTCTCGTCGTCGTGGAACACCTGGCGCACGATGCGGCGGAAGATCAGCTGGTGGAAGTGCAGCGCGTCCGCGACGCTGGGCGAGAGCCCCCGTACCCGCTTGCGGTACATCGAGAACAGCGTCTCCCACACCGGGTAGATCAGCAGCAGCACGGGGAACCAGGGCGACACCTGGGGATGCCGCTGCACCAGCTGCGTCCCGCAGATGGCGATGACCACGCCCCACAGGTAGGCGCCGCCGTCGCCGGCGAAGATCAGTCCGTGCGGGAAGTTCCAGAGCAGGAAGCCCGCGGTCGCGCCCGCGAGCACGATCATCAGCGCCGCCAGTTGCCGGTCGCCCAGCCGCAGCGCGACCGAGGCGATCGCCAGGCAGCAGATCAGGCTGACGATGCCGGCCAGCCCGTTGTAGCCGTCGATGATGTTGAACGCGTGCGGCAGGCCCGCCAGCGCGAACACCGCCAGCGCGATGCCGAACCAGGGCGTCATGGCCCAGACCATGTCCACCGGGGGCACGCCGGTACGGGGCACAGTCAGGCCGAACAGGGCGACGGCCAGCACGGCGGCGCAGCCGGTGCTGAGGAAGCGCCAGCGCGCTCGCAGGCGGTGCGTCACGTCCTCGATCACCCCGGAGACCACCGCCGCCAGCGTGACCACCCACCAGGTCAGCGCCTGCTTGCCGTCGAAGGGGATCGCGTAGTCCAGGCCGAGCATCCGCGGGGCGAACGCCATGGTCGCCCAGCCGATGCTGCAGGCCACGAACATGGCGGCGCCGCCCAGCCGCGGCACGTCGCCGAGGTGGAAGCGCTGCGGCACCGACCAGCCGTAGCGGCGTGCGCTTTCCTGGCCGAGGCGCAGCAGCAGCGCGCAGCTCACGAAGGAGATGAACGCGCAGAGGACCAGGAGCGCCATCATCGGGTTCCGGCCTCCGCCTTGCCGGCGTTCCTCTTGCCGGCCGGCACCTGCCGCAGCTGCCGCTCATAGAGGCCGCGCCAGGCGTCCTGCATCACTTCCTTGGAGAACACGCGCTCGGCGCGCTCGCGGCCGGCCCGGCCGAGGCGCGTGCGCAGCGCCGGGTCGCCCACCAGCCGGTCCAGGGCCTGCGCCAGCGCGGCGCTGTCGCGTGCGGGAACCAGCAGGCCGGTCTGCTGGTCCTCCACCGCATCGACGATGCCGTAGATGCGCGACGCGAGCACCGGCAGGCCGGCGGCCGAGGCTTCCAGCAGCGACAGGCCGAAGCCTTCGCGGTAGCTGGGCAGGCACAGCAGGTCCGCCGCGGCCATGTACAGCTCCGGCTCCGCGCTGCGGCCGACGGCGTGCAAGCGGTCGCGCGCTTGCATGACGCCTTCGTGCAGGCGCGCAAGCCCGCCCTCGTCCGGGCCGACCAGCACCAGGTGCACGCCGGGCCGGCGCGAGGCCACGTCCTCGAAGGCGCGACCGAGTTCCGCGAGGCCCTTGTCGGGATGGAGCCGGCCGACGAAGAGCACCACCGTGGCGTCCAGCGGAATGCCGAGGCGGCCGCGCACGGCGGCGATCGCTTCCGGCCGCGGCCGGAAGCGCTGCGTGTCCACGCCGCAGATCGAGCCCGCGCCCAATACTTCCATGCGTTGCGCCGAAGCGGTGCCGTGCGCAACCATGAAGTCGGCCTGCGAGCGGCTGTCGGCCAGCACGTGGGTGGCGCAGCGCGCAACGTACCGCTCCATGAGCTTCAGGAACAGGCGCAGGGCGCCGCGCCGCGTGGCCCAGACCTGGCCCGTGAAGGTGTGCATGCGCACCGGCACACCGGCGAGCAGGCCCGCCGTCATCGCCAGCACGCCGGCCTTGGGCGTGATGCTGTGGATCACGTCGAAGCGTTCGCGCCGGCACAGGCGCACGAGTTCGCGCAGGACGGGCAGGTCGGCCAGGGGCGAGATGTTCCGGTTGAGCGGCAGGGGCATCACCTGCGCGTGCCGGCGCACCGCCTCGCTCACCTCGCCGTCCTGCGTGTTGAGCGCCACGGTGACCTTCCACCCGGCTGCCACGAGCGCCTCGATCGGCGTCGCGAGGAAGGCATTCAGCGCGAACGAATTGGCCGCCACGAAGCAGACGCGCACGTCAGTGCCCTCCTGCCGGGCAAGCCACCCGGCACGCCGCCGGTCCGCGGAGCGCCAAGCGAATCACTCCTGGCTGACCGCCACCTTGAAGCCATGCTGCTTGAGCAGCGCGTGCTGCCGGGCGGCCTCCAGGTCGCTCGCCACCATCTCGTCGATCATCTGCGCCAGCGTGATCTGCGGGGTCCAGCCCAGCTTCTCCTTGGCCTTGGTCGGATCGCCCAGCAGGGTCTCGACCTCCGCGGGCCGGAAGTAGCGCGGGTCGATGCGCACGATCACGTCGCCGGGCTTGACCGCCGGTGCCGCGTCGCCGGTGACGGCGGCGACGGTTCCGGTCTCGTCCACCCCGTGGCCTTCGAAGCGCAGCGTGATCCCCAGGCGCGCGGCGCTCATGGTGATGAACTCGCGCACGCTGACCTGCACGCCGGTGGCGATGACGAAGTCCTCGGGCCGGTCCTGCTGCAGCATCATCCACTGCATGCGCACGTAGTCGTGCGCATGGCCCCAGTCGCGCAGCGAATCGATGTTGCCCATGTACAGGCAGTTGTCCAGTCCCTGCGCGATGTTGGCGAGGCCGCGGGTCACCTTGCGGGTGACGAAGGTTTCGCCGCGGCGCGGGCTCTCGTGGTTGAACAGGATGCCGTTGCAGGCGTACATGCCGTAGGCCTCGCGGTAGTTCACCGTGATCCAGTACGCGTACATCTTCGCCACCGCATAGGGGCTGCGCGGATAGAAAGGCGTCGTCTCCTTCTGCGGCGTCTCCTGCACCAGGCCGTACAGCTCGGATGTCGAGGCCTGGTAGAAGCGCGTCTTCTTCTCCAGCCCCAGGATGCGGATCGCCTCCAGCAGCCGCAGCGTTCCCATCGCATCGACGTCCGCGGTGTACTCCGGGGACTCGAAGCTCACCGCCACGTGGCTCTGCGCGCCGAGGTTGTAGACCTCGTCGGGCTGGGTCTGCTGGACGATGCGGATCAGGTTCGTGCTGTCGGTCAGGTCGCCGTAGTGCAGCACGAAGTTGCGGTGGCTCAGGTGTGGGTCCTGGTAGATGTGGTCCACTCGCGCCGTGTTGAACAGGCTCGCGCGCCGCTTGATGCCGTGGACCACATAGCCCTTGGCCAGCAGGAACTCGGCCAGGTAGGAACCGTCCTGGCCGGTGACGCCGGTGATCAGGGCTGTTTTTTGCTTGCTGTCGCTCACTTGCGTTCTGCCTTCATGAAATCGTCGTAGGCCAGCCGCAGGCCTTGCGCCAGGTCGACGCGCGGCTGCCAGCCCAGGGATCGCAGGCGCGTGCTGTCCATCAGCTTGCGCGGCGTGCCGTCGGGTTTGGTGGGATCGAGCTCGATCCGGCCGGCATAGCCGACCGTGCGCGCGACCTGCTGCGCGAGCTCCAGGATGGTGAGGTCGTCGCCGTAGCCCACGTTGATGTGGCTGAGCATCGGCTGCGTGTGCCGCTGGTATTCGGCCGCGTCGAGGTTCATCACGTGGACGCTCGCCGCCGCCATGTCGTCGACATAGAGGAATTCGCGCCGGGGCGTGCCCGATCCCCAGATCACCACGCGGGCCGCAGCCTGTTGCTTCGCTTCGTGGAAGCGGCGCAGGAGCGCCGGGATCACGTGCGAGTTCTCGGGATGGTAGTTGTCGCCCGGGCCGTACAGGTTGGTGGGCATCACGCTGCGGTAGTCCACGCCCTGGCTGGCGCCGTGCTGGCGGTTGTAGCTCTCGCACAGCTTGATGCCGGCGATCTTGGCGACCGCATAGGGCTCGTTGGTGGACTCGAGCACCCCGGTCAGCAGCGCGTCCTCGGCCATCGGTTGCGCGGCGAGTTTCGGATAGATGCAGCTGGAGCCCAGGAACAGCAGCTTGCGCACGCCGTGGCGGAAGGCCGCGTCGATGACGTTGGCCTCCATCATCAGGTTGTCGTAGATGAAGTCCGCGGGATAAGTGTTGTTGGCGTGGATGCCGCCCACGCGCGCGGCGGCCAGGTACACCTGGTCCGGCTGCTCGCGATCGAAGAACGCTCGCACCGCGGCCTGGTCGGTCAGGTCGAGTTCGGCGTGCGTGCGGGTGACCAGGGCGTCACGGGACACGCCATCGGCCAGCAGCCGGCGGACGATGGCCGAACCCACCATGCCTCGGTGGCCGGCGACGTAGATCTTGGGAGTGGTGTTCATGGCTGGATGCAGCGTCGCGCTGCAGGCGCGCGATTATCGCAGAGCACCTCGCGCGGCCGGGCCGCGCGGGCGAGGGAGTTTCCAGGGGCCACGGCACCGCAGAGATGAGAGCACGACGGGGCGCCCATGCACGGGCTCACGCCGGTCCACCCGCGAGGCCGGCCCGCAGTTGGCGCTCCACCTCCGCGGGCACATCGCCGCGCATGCGCAGGAAGAAGGCCTGCTGCGCCCCCGGCAGCGCCGCCACCAGGTCGACCGCAACCTTGGCCAGGGTGACCGCGGCGGCGAGTCCCAGCCAGGCCCACTGGCGCCGGCGCGCGAACTGGCCAACCTGCGCCGTCAGCAGCGACCGGCGCGCCCGCAGGGTGCGACCGAGCTGGAATGGGCCTTGGCGATAGCCCAGCAGCACGTCCGGCAGGCACGCGTAACGGCTGGACGGCAGGGCGCGCAGCAGCAGTTCCTGGTCCTCGGCCCGCAGGACCTCGGGGTGGCGGTAGGGGTTGCGTTCGAACCAGGACCGGCGGCCCATCCACGAAGGATGCGGCAGCGGGATGCTGTTCCAGGGTCGGCGCGTCAGTGCCTCGTGGCTGGCCGGGGGCTGCAGCAGGCCGATCAGCCCGCCATCGCCGTCCCGGAACACGACCGCGCGGCAGCCTGCGAGGTCGACCTCCGGGTGCAGCTGCAGGAAGCGCACCTGGCGTTCGAACCGTTCGGGGAAGCACAGATCATCCGCGTCCATGCGCGCGACCAAGCTGCCGCGGGCGTGGCGGACGCCTTCGTTCAGCCGGGCCGCGAGCCCACGCCGCACGCCGTCCGACAGCACGCGGATGCGCGGGTCGCCCAGGGCGCTCGCCAGCGCGGGCGAGCCGTCGTCGGAGCCGTCGTCGAGCAGCAGCACCTCGAAGTCCGCGAAGGTCTGGCCGCGCAGCGATGCCAGCGCCGCCGGCAGCGTGCGGGCGCCGTTGTGCACCGGCAGCAGCACGGACACCAGCGGATCGGCCATTCAGGCCCCGGCCTCCAGCAATGCGCGCTGGGCGCGCCAGACCTCGGCGATGCCGTCGGGGCAGGCGATGCGCGGGCGCCAGCCGGACACCCGCTGCAGGGCCGACGCGTCCAGCACGTTGGCCGAGACGTCCGCCGGCCGCGCGGGCGCGAACTCGCAGCGCACCGGGAAGCCGGCCGGCTCCGCTTCATGGCGGATCAGGTCCAGGATGTCCATGTTGTCCAGGCCGATGCCGGTGCCCACGTTGTAGACGCTGCCGGGCACGCCGTGGTCCAGCGCGGCGACGATGGCGCCGGCGACGTCCTCGACATGGATGTAGTCGCGCACCGTGCCGCGGGCCCCGAACACCGTGATCGGCTTGCGCGCCAGCACCGAGCCCACCGCCGTGGCGACGAAGCCCTGGCCGGTGAACGGCTTCTGCCCCGGCCCGTAGGCATTGCCCGGTCGCAGCAGCACGGCCGGCAGGCGGTGGTGGTGTTGCTCCAGCAAGGCGTAGCGCTCGATGGTCAGCTTGGTGATGCCGTAGGGCGAGACGGGCGCGGGCACCGCGTCCTCGGTGATCGGCTGCACCGGCTGTTCACCGTACACCGTGCCGCCGGAAGACACGTAGACGTAGCGGCGCAGGCCCAGCGCCAGCGCGGCCTGCATCACCGCCAGCGACACCGGCACGTTGACCAGCAGTTCGGCCAGCGGATCGGAGAAGGTGGCCCGTGCCGCCGACGCGTACGACAGGTCGACGATCTCGGTGGCGCCGGCCAATGCGAGCCCCAGCGCGGCGCCGTCGCGCGCGTCGCAGGGCACGTAGCGCACCCGCGGATCCAGCGGCACGGCCGGCTGCGGCGAGCGACCCAGCACCACGAGCTCGCGCCCGCTGTCGGCCAGCTGGCGCGCCAGCGACCTGCCGATGAAACCGGCGCCTCCTACCAGGCAGCACGTCATGACGTCTCCTTGAGCACCATGGTCCCGCAGGGCTGCGCCTGGCCGGCCAGGATCGCTTCGTAGCGCCCGGCGATCACCTGCCAGGTGAAATTGGCCTGCCAGCGCTGGCGGCCGGTGCGGCCCAGGGCGCGCAGCCGCGCCGGGTCCGCCGCCAGCTCCGCGATGGCGCTGGCGAGCACCGCCGGGTCGGCCCGGGTGTAGCCGCGCTCGTCCTTGGCTGCCGGGCACAGCACGCCTGCGCCGGTCCAGCGTGCGATCTCCTCCGCGTTGCCCACGGGGACGGTGAGGAAGGGCGTTCCCGCAGCGGCGGCCTCGTACAGGACCAGCGGCGAGTATTCGATGTTGGAGGCGAAGACGAACAGGTCGGCCGCCATGTAGGCCTGCACCAGTTCGTCGCGCGGGAAGTTGGTGTGCAGCGCGAGCTTGGTGCCCAGCGGGCTGCGGTTGGCGGCCGCCAGCCACTGCGCCACGCCATACACGTGGCCGGGTTTCCAGCGGTCCGGCAGCACCTTCCAGATCGCGCGGTGGCGCGTTCGGTCGTAGACCCCGCGGTGCACCTTCTCGGTGGTGACCGCCAGGCCGTCGCGCCGCAGGGAGTTCGCGATCTGCATCGAGACCCGCATCACCTTGATCGGGCCGCGTGCGGTCCGCGCGACCACGCGCAGCGGCCGCTGCAGGTAGAGGGACACCCGGTTGGCCACGCCCTCCAGGCCCTCGTTGCGATAGACGCGCGTCGCCCGCGCCAGCACGCCCGGCGGGGGCGAGAGGGCGGGCGCCGCGGCGGCCTGCGCGACCGGAGACAGCAGCTCCGGCGAGGAACAGGAGAGCGGCGTGAGCGCGGTCGCCGGAGCGGGTTGCGGTGGCTGGGCGGACGGCGCCGGCGGCGGAGCGATGGGCGGCCTGGGCGGCTCGTTGCCATTGAGCAGCAAGGTCGCGTGGCGGCCGATCCGCAGCTTCAGCCGCGCGAACGCTTCGGCGACTTCGCGGTGGCCCTTCACGCCGGTCATGCTGCCGACGGTGAGCAGCACGAAGCTGTCCTCGGGGATGCCGTGCCGCCTGCGGAACGCGGGATCGGGCTGGACGTCGAACTCGGCCTCGCTGGCGCCGTTGGGCAGGATGGTGAAGCGATCGAGCCCGTGCGCGCGCGCGAAATCGACGTCGCGGTACTGCTCCGCGTAGAAGATCAGGTGGTCCCACTTGCGCATGACGTCGGGGAGCTGCTGGAAGTACTCCTGGTACGTCGGCTCGTACAGGCCGGAGAAGCCGCAGGGGATGAACACCTTGCGGCAGGTGAGGTCATCCAGCACCGGCCACAGCGCGTCGAAAGTCCATTGCTGCGCGGCCTTCACCATCAGCGCATCGCAGGGGAAGGTGCGCACGAACTCGCGGTAGCGCTCGATCTCCCCGCTCATTCCGCGCACCAGGTTGCCGACGATGTCGAAGCCGACGATCTCCACGCCGTTGAGGGAACTGAAGTCCCGCTCGCCCAGCCGGGTGGTGGCCACCGTCACCTGGTGGCCGCGCTGCACCATGCGCTCGGCCAGCTGCTTCATCACTTCCTGCACGCCCCCGACACTGGGAGAGTAGAACTCGCAGGCGAACAACAGGCGCATCGTCAGGCTCCCCGGACGAAGGAGGAAAGTTTTCGGAGGACGGTACGGGCGCCGCGGCCCACCGTGTCGGTGATCGGCCGGGCCCATGCAGGCTGCACGACCTGGCGCAGGTAGTGGCTGCGCAGGTTGCGCCTCCAGTAGGCGCAGCGCGCCTGGAAGGCACGGCGCTCCTGCGGGGACTCCACTTCGGTGGCGATGCGCTCGAAACAGCGCTCGAGCACCGCCCTCATCGCCGCCACATCCGGCCTCGCGTTGCGCGCCTGCGCCCAGCGGTGCACCAGCGCCGCGATGTCGCGGCAGTGCGGGTCGCCTTCCGGCAGTCCGGCCGTCAGCGCCAGGTTCTCAGCCGACAGGAGCACCAGCTTCGCCTGGAACGGGTGGGGGCCCGTGCGCGACAGGCTGCTCGGCACTTCGCGGTAGGCCAGGAGGCGCTCCGGCAGGTTGGCCACGCGGCCGGTACGCGCAAGGCGGCACCAGAGTTCGTAGTCCTCGGGGGGCTGCCGGCGCGCATCCGTGCAATAGCCGCCCAGGTCCAGCACTTCGCGGCGGCGCATCACGACGGAGCTGTGCACGAACGGGTTGTCGAACAGCAGGTCCAGCTTGAGCTCCGCGTTCCACTCCGGGTGGTCATGGGCGCGGTCCGTCGGCACGCCGGCGGACCAGATGGTGGCACGCGTGCCGAGCAGCACGCATTCCGGATGCGCCCGCATGTACGCCAGCTGCTTTTCCAGGCGGTCGGGCGACGAGAGATCATCGTGATCCTGTCGCGCCACCAGTTCTCCCGTGGCCGCGCGCAGCCCGACGTTGAGCGCCGCCGCCAGTCCCATGTTTGGCTGCTGGATGATGCGGATGCGCGAGTCGCGCGCCGCATAGTTTTCGAGGATGGACTGGCTGCGGTCGGTCGAACCGTCGTTGACGATCAGGAACTCGAAGTTGTGCACGCTCTGCGCCATGACGCTTTCGATCGCTTCCGCCACGTGGTCTTCGCCGTTGTAGACCGGCATCAGCACCGTGAGCGTCGGCTCGGGGCCTAACGGTGCCTCGGGCTGCGTGGCCTGGTGGTGGCGCAGGTTGTCGAGCCAGTAGGCGCAGCGCGCCTGGAACTGGCGCCGTTCGTCTTCGGAGTCCACCTCCGCGCCTATGCGGTCGAAGCAGCGCTGCAGGACCGCCTCCATCGCCGCGAGGTCCTGCCGGCGGGAGCGCCCCTCCGTGGACCGGTGCATCAGCGCCGCAATGTTGCGGCAGTGCTGGTCCGGTTCAGCGAGCCCTGACGTCAGCGCGACGTTTTCGGCCGACAGCAGCACCAGCTTGGACTGGAACGGGTTCTCGCCGGTGCGCGACATGCTCTGCGGCGCTTCGCGGTAGACGAGCAGCCGCTCCGGCAGGTTCGCCACGCGCGCCGCACGGCCGATGCGGGCCCACAGCTCGTAGTCCTCCGGCGGCTGGCGTTCGCGGTCCGTGGTGTAGCCACCCAGGTCCAGCACCGCCTGGCGGCGCAGCATCACGGAGCTGTGCACGAAAGGGTTGTTGAACAGCAAGTCGAGCTTGAGCACGGTGTTCAACACCGGGTGGTCATGGGCGCGATCGGTCGGCGTGCGGTCGGCCCAGATGCTCGCGCGGGTGCCGAGCAGCGCGCACTTCGGGTGCGCCTGCATGTAGGCCAGCTGCTTTTCCAGGCGCTCGGGTGCGGACAGGTCGTCCTGGTCCTGGCGCGCGATGAATTCGCCCTGCGCCATCGCCATGCCCTTGTTGAGGGTGGCCGCCAGTCCCATGTTCGCCTGCTGCACCACGCGGATGCGCGGGTCACGGGCGGCGTAGTCGTCCAGGATCGCCTGCGAGCCGTCCTTCGATCCGTCGTTGAGGATCAGGAACTCGAAGGACTGCAGCGTCTGGCCGAGAATCGTCTCGATCGACTCCGCCAGGTAATCCGCGCCGTTGTACACGGGCATCAGCACGGTGAGCAGGGGTGGGGATGACATGGGCGACGGTGAGGTTCAGAACCTGACCCAGGCAGCGGGAATCAGGTCGGAAGTGTCGATGGCCGGATCGGTGAACCAGCGCCGCGGCGCGGCCACGATCTTGTCCGGCGCGGGATTGAGCCAGGCGCCCCACCAGCTGAACGAGCTGTTGGCGACGATGTGGTGCCGGCACTGCTTCATCAGGTGCATGTCCCACACGCCGCGGTCCGGCGAATTCGCGTCGACGTGCACCGTGGGATGGGCGAACGGCATGTGCGCGCGCACCCAGTCCTGGTCGTCCGAGAAGACGAACAGCGTCAGCGGCCCGCAACGCTGCGCGATGTGGTCCACCGCCTGCCGGTAGTACTCGGGGGAGCAGGTGCCGTGGTAGGCCGCGGCGGTGGGATTGCTGACGTAGTCGCCGCGGCGCACGTGCAGCGACACCGCGGTGGTGCCCTGCATGCGCTGCAGCACCGCGCGGTTGGCCGCGTCCGGCTCGTCGATCACGCTGAAATCGCGGCGGATCGCGGCGGCGGCGTCGAGGAAGTACTTCTCGCTCTGCCAGTAGCCTTCCAGCAGCACCGGCGGCCGCTGTTCGAGCAGGCCGCGATCGAAGGCGAAGGATCTTTCGCGGTACACCGGCACGCCCTGTTCGACGCGCGCGGGGAACAGCTTGCGCCAGACCGCCCTGCCCTTGCGCACCAGCGGCGTCGCGAGCGTCGCGGTCTGCTCGGACGCAGACGGCAGCACGCGGGCGCGCACGCGCAGCGTGTCGAGCTCGTAGCGACGCAGGTGGTAGGTCGCGAACTCGCTGACGTCCAGCAGGAGTTCGCTGCCGGAACGGTCGGCAAGTGCCCGGGCGGCGGCGTACTGGAACATCTGGTTCCCGAGGCCGCCCAGGAGCCTGGTGGTGACGGCGTTCACGCGGCCACCTCCTTTGGCCGAGCGCAAGGCAGCTGTTCGCACGGCTGCGTCATCCGTCGTCGTCTTGCGGATGTCCTCACCTTGCCGCTCCCGAAGAGCCGCCTGCATGCGGTGCACCGTCGCTCGCGTCCTGCGGGGGGGATGGCGAGGCCTCGCCACCGGGAGCGCCTGGCTTGGGCGCCGCCGCCAAGGCAGCAGCTTCCCGCCTCCGCTCGCGGGCGGCACGGGCCGACACGACCAGCCCGCCAACGGACCGCTGGAGCCGGGACCGCAAGCTGTTTCCCTCCCAGGACCGGGCCGGCACGTGCACGTTGCAACGGCGCGCCATCTCCAGGTCGGCGCGGGCGGCATCGAAGTCCCACTCCGACTCCTTCACCAGGGCGCGCCAATAGCAGAAATCGCCGCCGATGCCGAACTGCTGCGCGTGCTCGTAGTGCTTCGGCAGGCCCAGGAGCACGTCGCGCTCCGCTCCGCGCGCGCGCCCGATCTCCCGTTCGCACAGCCGCCGCTGCTGCGCCGACATGCGCGGATCCGTCCTCAGTGCCGTGATCGCCCGGACCACCGGGCTCACATGCAGCATGTTCATGCGCTGGCGGGACATGCAGACGAGGATGTCCCCCGACAGGACGGCATCGAAGCCGCCCGCCGGAAACCCTGCCAGCACCTGCAGCACCTCGTCGATCAGCGGATAACCGGCGTGGGCATCGTGCTTGGCGAAGCCCTCGGGAACCGAGATGAACTGGCGCATGTCGTCGATGAGCACCACGTCGTCGGGCGACACCCGCTGCGCGATCAGCGCCAGTTCCGTGAGGATCGGCGTGTTCTCGTCGCCCCGCGCGGTGTTGCCGGCGCTCCAGTGCGCATCCAGCCAGTACAGCGTGGGCAGGCCGGCGCACAGTGCGGCGGCATCGACGATCCGGCGCGCCGAATCGCCCTGCAGCAGGGTGACATTGGGCCGGTCCGCGAATTTCTGGAGCGCGGCCTCATGCAACTCGGTGGAAAGTTCGATCGACACCGCGCGCTCGAACGAACCGCAGACGTTCTCCAGGCTTTGGCCCAGGTAGGTGCCGGTCTCGATGAAGCCGCGCAGCCCGAACACCTGCGCGAGCCGGCCGACCCATGCGCTGTCCAGCGCCCCGGAGGCGTCCTTCACCAGCGACAGGGGCAGGTCCATGCCGGTAGTCGACATCATTGGCCCTTCAGTTTCGACAGCGCCCAGTAGTACTGGTCGCTTTGGCCCACGGGGAAGCGCCGCAGTTCCGGGGGCAGCAGTTGCCAGGCCTCGGGATCGATCTTGACGCCATGCCACACCAGTTCCGGATAACCGGCCACGTGCACGCTGCCGTCATAACCGTGGAACACCTGCGTTTCGAGATCGACGGTCTTCACCTGGATGGGCGCGTAATGGGGCAGCCGGGCGGCCGCGGCCGCGTCCGCGCGCACGAACACGGCATTGATGTCGGTCGCGCCCGCCAGCACATAGCCCTTCGCGGCGCCCAGGCGGTGCAGCGCCGTCAGCGAGCAGCCCTGGTGGACCTGGGGATCCATGGCCTGGACGAAGTCGACCTGCACCGGGATCGTCGGATTGAATTCGACGATGCACACGAGCGGCCGGTAGTCGCTCAGGTGCTCCCAGATATGGAAGTCGTTGCCGTCGATGTCGATGGACAGCACGCCGAACTCCCGGGGGCAGGCGGTGTCGCGCAGCATGCGGTCGAGCGAATGCTCCCCGGTCGGCATGACGTACCCCGTCTTGACGGTGATGCCGGGCACGTTCGCGTAGTTGCGCACGGCATCCTTCGCGCGGTCCGGTTCGCCTTCGATGAAGCAGCCGGCCCAGCCCTGCTCCGCAAGGTGCGCGGAGTTGGACAGGTGAAGTCCGTCCCAGGCGCCGAATTCGACGAAGTAGCGGGGGCAGTCGGGCAGGCGTTCCAGCACGTATTCGAGGAGGCCGTCCTCGCCGTACTGCGAGTGCACGTTGCGCAGGCGCCCGGCATAGGCAGGCGCCGGAATTCCGGGCATGAGCTTCAAATTCATAACTTGCTGATCTCCCAGTCCAGGTGGGGCCGGTTCACGCCGGGCAGGCTGCCCGTCCAGCCATGGCGGCGCGGGTCGCTGTCCTGCGGCTCGAACACCTCGAAGCGCAGCGCCCGGTCGGCGGCAAAGTGGACGGGGTTGGGCAGCTCATAGCTGCTGAGGCCCAGGGTGATCGTGTAGCGGCCCGTGTTGATCAGGAAAGGCGGCACGATGCAGGTGGCCTCGTACTCGCCGGCCTTGGAAGGGGCGACATGCTCCGGAAACGCGATGAAGAAGCGCCGGCCGTCTTCAAGGTAGAAGTGGAAGTTCGGAACCATCCGGAAGGGGACGTCGCGCCGCATCCGGTAGCGCAGCACGCAGCGGATCGGCTGGTGGATCGGCAAGCGGGCCGACACGCCACCCGACGCATCGAGCAGCCGGGCACCGATGAATTCGGCGAAATCGCCGACCTCCCGGTACAGTTCGTCGCCTTCGCGGTACGTGTACTCGCCCTGCAGGAACTCGTCGCGTTCCTCCTCTTCGTCATCCTCCTCCACGGCCGGTGCGTCGGCTGCCGGCGCCGGTGGCGGCGGGACGGCGGCCACGTTGTCCAGCGTGTAGGCACTGACCGCTGCATCGACCATCCCGTAGGTGTGCAGCCGTCCGTCCTTCAGGTACAGGGCGGTCTTGCAGGTCTGGATGATCGCCTGCGTGCTGTGGCTGACGAACATGAGCGTGCGACCCTCGCGCCCCGCCAACTGCATCTTGTCGATGCACTTGCGCTGGAAGCGCATGTCGCCCACGGCCAGCACCTCGTCCAGGATCAGGATGTCGGGCTCCAGGTGCGCCGACACGGAGAAGGCCAGCCGCACGTACATGCCGCTCGAATAGAACTTCACCGGCGTGTCGATGAAGCGTTCGATCTCGGCGAAGTCGACGATCTCGTCGAACTTGCGGGCGATCTCGCCGCGGCTCATGCCCAGGATGGCGCCGTTGAGGAAGACGTTCTCGCGCCCGGTGAGTTCCGGATGGAAACCCGTGCCCACCTCCAGCAGGCTGGCGATCCGGCCCCGCAGCGTCAGGCTGCCGGAGGTCGGCTCCACCACGCGGCTGATGATCTTGAGCAGCGTGGACTTGCCGGCGCCGTTGCGGCCCAGCACGCCCACGCGGTCGCCCTGCCGGATCTCGAAGGAGATGTCGTCCAGCGCACGGAACTGTTCGACGGTGCGGCGCTGCTCCAGCGCCTCGGGCGCGCGCTCCCGGCCGTGGCCGGCCCGCCCGAGCGAGACCAGCTTGCGCAGCCCGCTTTCCAGCGTCGCGCCCAGCGAGCGCGAAACGTTGGCTTCGTGATTGATGGCGTAGACCTTGCCCAGGTTCTCCGCCTTGACGACGACCTTCATGCGTTGCTCAGAGGAAATCCACGAACTGCCGTTCGACGTGGCGGAACCAGTACAGCCCGACGATGAGGACCACGACCGTTGCCACGATCGAGAAGATCATCCCGGGGATGTAGACGTCGAAGCGCTCCCCCAGGATGGCCCAGCGGAACCCGTCGATGATGCCGGTCATGGGATTGAGGGAGTAGACCCAGCGCCACTTGCCCGGAACCAGGTTGGCGCTGTAACCCACCGGCGACACGTACACGCCCAGCTGCAGCGCGAACGGGATCAGGTGGCGGAAGTCGCGGTAGCGCACGTTCAGCGCGGCGCCGCACAAGCCCAGCCCGTACGCCAGCGCCGCCACCCACAGGGTGAGCACCGGCAGGTACAGGATGCGCCAGTCCGGCGGGTACCCCGTCCACAGGGCCACCACCACGATCAGCAGGCAGGAGACCGCATAGTCCACGAGGCAGACCATCAGCACCGAGATCGTGATGATGAGGCGGGGGAAGTAGATCTTGCCGACCAGCGCCGCGTTCGACTGCACGCTGCTGCTCACCTCGGTGACCGCAGCCGCGAAGAAGAGCCAGGGCATCAGGCCCGAAAACACCAGCAGGGGGTACGGAACGTTGCTCGAAGGCAGCGCCGCGATCCTGCCGAACACCAGGGTGAACACCATCAGGGTGAAGATCGGCCGGATCAGCACCCACAGGATGCCGACCATCGTCTGCTTGTACTTGACGATGACGTCGCGCCACGCGAGGAAGTAGATCAACTCCCGCTTGGCCCAGAGATCGCGCCAGTAGTGGCGTTCGCCGATGCCCTGGCGGATCACCACCTCGTTCTGGAGGGCCTCACGCATCCGGGGCTTTCATGCAAGGGCGAATGGCGCGCCGGGTCTCCCGTGCCGGCAAAATGCAAATCACGTTGTCCGCATCCCTTTGGTTTCAGCGGGTGCGCATTCCGGCATTGCTCTGCCGTCAGCCGCGCATCGGCGGCGCGCACCCGAACTCGTTCATTGCGATTGGTCGTCCCTGGACTGCCCATCGAAGAGGCATGCCAGGTTCCGGTGCCCCGTTGGCCCGCCCGCTCCCTTCCTTCGATACGGCATCCCGCCTCGGCGCCCGGCCCGCAAAGCGGACACGCGGCGCAAGGCCGTGGTGGCAGGCACCTGGCCCACCAGGATGGGATTATCTCATCGCGCGCGCGGTCCCGCCGCCAATGGCGGCAGATCGCTCCACGGGGAATCGGCCCCGCTTACAAAGGCGGCACGGGCGCGAATGAAAAAGTTGCATGTGCGCCCCACGCACGGGTCCGATCCGTTGGCCCAACCGGGGCGGGACCGAACGGTACGCCGCGGACCCCATTGCCCGGACATCCCCTTACGATTCTCACAGGGCCGTCGCCCACGCCCACGGGCTGCGCGCCCCTGCAGGCTCAGTCGAACAGGTCCGCCGCGTCCAGGGCGACGCCGGCCTGGTCCTTGGCCGACATCACGGGCTGCGCTATGCCGGCCTGCGCCAGCGGCCAGCCCACGCCCAGGCGCGGATCGTTCCAGGCGATGCAGCGCTCGTGCTGGGGCGCGTAGTAGTCCGTCGTCTTGTAAAGGAAATCCGCGAACTCGCTGAGCACCAGGAATCCGTGCGCGAAACCCGGCGGCACCCACAGTTGCCGGTGGTTTTCCTCGGACAGCTCGGTGCCCACCCACTTGCCGAAGGTGGGAGAGGAGCGCCGGATGTCGACGGCCACGTCGAACACGGCGCCGCGCGCCACCCGCACCAGCTTGCCTTGCGGCTGCTGGAGTTGGTAATGCAGGCCGCGCAGCACGCCCTTGGCCGAGCGCGAGTGGTTGTCCTGCACGAAGTGCGTATCCAGCCCGGTGGCGTCCCGGAAGGCCCGTTCGTTGAAGCTCTCGAAGAAGAAGCCGCGGGCGTCGCCGAAAACCTTCGGCTCCATCACCAGCACGTCCGGGATCGCGGTCCGGGTGACGTTCATTGGGTGCTGCTCCTTTCGCGCAGGATGTGCAGCAGGTACTTGCCATACCCGTTCTTCTTCAGCGGCTCGGCGAGCTTTTCCAGCTGCGCGTCGTCGATGAAGCCGCTGCGCCAGGCGATCTCCTCGGGGCAGGCGATCTTCAGGCCCTGCCGGTTTTCCAGCGTGGCGATGAACTGGCCCGCCTCCAGCAGGCTCTCGTGCGTGCCGGTGTCCAGCCAGGCGTAGCCGCGCCGCATGATCTGCACGCTCAGCTGCTGCTTCTGCAGGTAGGCGTCGTTCACCGCCGTGATCTCCAATTCGCCGCGCGCGCTGGGTTTGACCGCTTTCGCGATGTCCACCACCTGCTGGTCGTAGAAGTACAGGCCCGTCACCGCGAACTGGCTCTTGGGCTGGGCCGGCTTTTCCTCGATGCTGCTGGCCTTGCCGGCGGCGTCGAACGCGACCACGCCGTAGCGTTCCGGGTCCTGCACGTGGTAGGCGAACACCGTCGCGCCTTCCTGCTGGCGGTCGGCGGCCTGCAGCATGGGCTGGAAGTCGTGCCCGTAGAAGATGTTGTCGCCCAGGACCAGGGCGCTCGGCGCGTTGCCCACGAACTTCTCGCCGATGATGAAGGCCTGCGCCAGGCCGTCCGGGCTGGGCTGCACGGCGTACTGGATGTTCAGCCCCCACTGCGAGCCGTCGCCCAGCAGCTGCTCGAAGCGTGGAGTGTCCTGCGGCGTGCTGATGACGAGGATGTCCCGCATGCCTCCCAGCAACAGCGTGCTGAGCGGGTAGTAGATCATCGGCTTGTCGTACACCGGCAGCAGCTGCTTGCTGATGGCCAGCGTCGCCGGGTGCAGCCGCGTGCCGGAGCCGCCGGCGAGGATGATGCCTTTGCGTCGGGTCATGGGTGTCAGAGGATTTCCTGCAGCATGCGCGTGACGCCGTGTTCCCACGAAGGCAGCGCGAGGCCGAACGTGGTGCGGAACCGGTGGGTGTCCAGCCGGGAATTATGGGGCCGCTGCGCGGGCGTGGGGAACGCGCTGCTGGGAATGGGCAGCACCCGGTCGGGCCCGGCCTTCAATGCTTGCCCGGCCCGTTGCGCGTGCGTCACGACGAAGCGTGCGTAGCCATGCCAGCTGGTCTCGCCGGCCGCCGCCACGTGGTAGATCCCGGGTGCGCCCTGTCCGGCCAGCAAGGAGCGCACCGCGTGGGCCGTCACGTCCGCCAGCAGGTCCGCGCCGGTCGGCGCGCCCACCTGGTCGGCCACCACCTTCAGCTCGTCGCGCTCGCGCGCCAGCCGCAGCATGGTCTTGGCGAAGTTGCCGCCGCGGGCGCCGTACACCCAGCTGGTACGCAACACCAGGTGCCGCGGCAGCACCGCGGCAATGCCCTGCTCGCCTTCGAGCTTGGTGCGCCCGTACACCCCCAGGGGACCGGTCGGATCGGTCTCGGTCCAGGGGCGCGTGCCGCTGCCATCGAAGACATAGTCGGTGGAATAGTGGACCAGGAGCGCATCCACTTCGCGCGCCGCCTGGGCCAGGGCCGCGGGGGCCAGCGCATTGACCGCGCGGGCAGCCTGCGCATCCGACTCGGCCTTGTCGACCGCGGTGTAGGCCGCGGCATTGACGATCACGTCCGGGCGGACGGTGCGCACCGTTTGCGCCACACCTTGGGCGTCGGCCAGGTCGCCGCACAGCGCTTGGTCCCCGGCGCGATCGAGCGCGACGAGTTCGCCCAGCGGCGCCAGGCTGCGCTGGAGTTCCCAACCCACCTGCCCATTGCGCCCGAACAGCAGGATCTTCACGGGACGCTCAGGCCGCCGCGGCGTACTGCGTGGCGATCCATTCGCGGTAGGCACCGCTCTGGACACGCTGCACCCATTCGCCGTTCGCCAGGTACCACGCCACCGTCTTGCGAATGCCGGTATCGAAGGTCTCCGCCGGCTTCCATCCCAGTTCGCGCTCGATCTTGCGGGCGTCGATCGCGTAGCGGCGATCGTGGCCGGGGCGGTCCTTCACGTAGGTGATCTGCTCCCGGTAGCTCGCGCCGCCGGCCTTGGGCCGCAGTTCGTCGAGCAAGGCGCACACGGTGTGCACGATCTCGATGTTGGGCTTCTCGTTCCAGCCGCCCACGTTGTAGGTCTCCCCCAGGCGCCCGCCCTGCAACACCCGCCGGATCGCGCTGCAGTGGTCGCCGACGTAGAGCCAGTCGCGGATCTGGCGGCCGTCGCCGTACACCGGCAGCGGCTTGCCCGCGAGGGCGTTGACGATCATCAGCGGGATCAGCTTCTCGGGAAAATGGTAGGGGCCGTAGTTGTTCGAGCAGTTGGTGGTCAGCACCGGCAGCCCGTAGGTGTGGTGGTAAGCGCGCACCAGGTGGTCGCTCGCGGCCTTGCTCGCAGAGTAGGGGCTGTTGGGCTCGTAGCGGTTCTGTTCGCTGAAGGCGGGATCCGTGGCGGCCAGCGAACCATAGACCTCGTCCGTCGACACGTGCAGGAAGCGGAACGACTCCTTGTTCGCGCCCTGCAGGGCCTCCCAGTAGCCCCGAACCGCTTCCAGCAGGTGGAAGGTGCCGACCACGTTGGTCTCGATGAAAGTGCCCGGGGAATGGATCGACCGGTCCACGTGCGATTCCGCCGCGAAATTCACGACCGCGCGGGGCCGGTGCCTGGCGAGCAGTTCGTCCACCAGCTTGCGATCGCCGATGTCGCCCTGCACGAACACGTGCCGGGCGTCGCCGTCCAGCGAGCGCAGGTTCTCCCGGTTGCCTGCGTAAGTCAGTTTGTCCAGGTTCAGGACCGGCTCACCCGTCTCGGCGATCCAGTCCAGCACGAAGTTGGAGCCGATGAAGCCGGCCCCTCCGGTCACGAGAATCACGAGGAATGCTCCAAAATGTCGGCCAGGGAAGCCGAGCCCGTGCGAATTTATCCTATCCGAGCCAAAGTCACCCGCCCGGAACGGCCGGTTGGGTGCTGCAGCGAAGTCATGAAAGCTCCTGCCGGACGTACAGGTGATCCCCGGTGACTTCGCCGACCGTATCCTTGAGCTTGACGAAGCCGTTCGCGACCATGAAGCCCTGGATCTGCTCCGCCAATGGCTGGCCCGCGTAAAGGGGCACCCTCTCCACTTCCAGCCAGATCGCCCGCACGCAACTTAGCAGGTCGCCGGCGCCTTGCAGCACCTTGAGTTCGGCGCCCTGCACATCCATGTGGATGAAATCGATGCGCTCGATGCCTCGCTCGGCGCAGAAGCTCGCCAGCGTGTCCGTCGCCACTTCGATGGACTGCTCGAATCGGAGCCAGGGATAGTGTTCGCGAAGCTCACCCGGCGGCAACAGCGAACTGGACTTGTTACCGTACTCCCAGTCCGCCGTGCTCGGCAGATTCTCGGGAGAACCGGAAGAAACATGGAACGTCGCCGTTCCGCGCTCGTCGGACAACGCAATCGGGAAGGCCTCGACCTGGGTCGCACCATAGGCGGCGACCTGCCGGTGCAAGGTGCTCATGTTGGACGGCAGCGGCTCGAACGCATAGATGCGCGCATTCGGAAACTCGCGGGCATAGCGGATGGAGTCCTCGCCTTCGCACGCCCCGATGTCGAAGATCACCAGTGCATCCTGGGAATCGAAGAGAGTGCGCAATTCGCCGGCGATGGGCAGCGGTGACTGGATGTAGGCATCCCGCGTAACGGCTGGCGGGGCAGGAGCGTCCTGAGCCGGCGCCGCAGGCGCGCCTGGATCGGTCGACGCTGGAGCCTGGACAGGCGCATTCCGACCGAGTTTTCGCCAAAACCTCTGCAGCATTCCAAGTACATCCGTTCAATCTTTGGACGATTGTACGGTCCGCCTCCCGGCAGAGCGGTGCTTCCCCTCAGGGGATCCCTAGGCCCCCGCCCTTTCTGCGGCAAAAGCGGACGCCACCGCGGCGCGCATGGGCAACACGCCTCAGAAGTGGATCCCCCGCATCATCTGCTGCAGCGCCATCGCTTCCGCCGACAACTGCGGTTTCGCCCCCTTGTCGCCCTTGGCCGCCCCCGAGTCCGGGAACATGCGGAAGCTGGTGTTCATGGCGATCTGGGCCACGCGCGGCGTCAGGGCATGCAGCACCTGGCCCGCAATGCCCAGCCGCGTGGCGATGCGCACCGGCTTGGCCACGCACGCTTCAGCCACCAGGTCCGCCGCCTCCTCGGGCGCCAGCGTCGGCACGTTGTTGTAGATCTTGGTCGGCGCGATCATGGGCGTGCGCACCAGCGGCATGTTGATGGTGGTGAAGGTGATGCCCTGGTCCTGGAATTCGCTGGAAGCGCAGCGCGTCCAGGAGTCCAGCGCCGCCTTGGAGGCGACGTAGGCCGAGAAGCGCGGCGCGTTGGTGAGCACGCCGATCGAGCTGATGTTCACCACGTGCCCGTGCCGCTTGGCCACCATCGAGGGCAGCAGGCCCATCGTGACGCGCAGTGCGCCGAAGTAGTTCAGCTGCATCGTCCGCTCGAAGTCGTGGAAGCGGTCGTAGCTGGCCTCGATGGCGCGCCGGATGGAGCGGCCGGCGTTGTTGATCAGGAAGTCGACGCCGCCGTGCTTTTCGATCAGCAGCTGCACGAAGCGGTCGATGTCCGCCATGTCGGCCAGGTCCGCCGGGTAGGCGACGAATTCGTAGCCGCGCGCCCGGGCCTCCGCGCAGGCCTCGTCCAGCTTGTCCTGGTCGCGCCCGCAGATGATGGTGGTGGCGCCGGCCTCGGCGAACTTGTGCGCGCTCGCCAGGCCGATGCCGGAGGAGCCGCCCGTGACCAGCACCACCTTGCCTCCGACTGTGCCGCGCAGCGACCGGTCGATGTGCAGGTCCGGGTCCAGGTGCCGCTCCCAATAGTCCCACAGGCGCCACGCATAGTCCTTCAGGTTGGGGCAGGCGATGCCCGTCCCCTTGAGCAGCGCCTGTGCCTCGCGGCTGTCGAAGCGCGTCGGGTAGTTCACGAACTGCAGGATGTCCTCCGGCAGCCCGAGGTCCTTCATCACCGCGTTGCGCACGCGGCGGATGGGCGCGATCGCCAGCAGCCCCTTCTTGACGCTGCGGGGAATGAATCCGAGCAGCGCCGCATTGACGAACACGTTCATGCGCGGCGCATGAGCCGCCCGGCTGAAGATGTCCAGCACGTCGCCCACCCGGTAGCCCACCGGGTCCACCAGGTGGAAGCAGCGCTTGGCGATCTCGGGCTGGTGGCTGATGTGGTCCAGCGCATCCACCACGTAGTCGACCGGCACGATGTTGATGCGCCCGCCCTCCAGCCCCACCGCCGGCATCCAGGGCGGCAGCAGCTGCCGCATGCGCTGGATCAGCTTGAAGAAATAGTAGGGGCCGTCGATCTTGTCCATCTCCCCGGTCTGGCTGTCGCCCACCACCATCGCGGGGCGGTACACCGTCCAGGGGCCCTTGCATTCCTCGCGCACGATCTTCTCGCTCTCGTGCTTGGTGAGGAAGTAGGGGTGCTCGAAGTTCTCGGCCTCCGCGAACATGTCCTCGCGGAAGACGCCCTCGTACAGGCCGGCTGCGGCGATGGAGGACACGTGGTGGAAGTGGCCGGCGTCGATCGCGCGGGCGAATTCCACCGCGTGCTGCGTGCCCGCCACGTTCACTTCCACCTGGCTTTCCTCGTCGGCGGACAGGTCGTAGACGGCGGCCAGGTGGAACAGGTGGTCGATCTGCCCCTTCAGCTTCTTCACGTCCTCGGCGGAGACGCCGAGCTTCTTGCGGGTGAGGTCCCCGACCACCGGCATGGCGCGCGCGGCGCCCACCCCCCAGTACTCGCGCAGTTGCGGCACCTTGCCTTCGCTGCCGGGGCGGATCAGGAAGGACACGGTGGCGCCCTTGCGCGCCAGCAGTTTCTTCACGAGCCTCTTGCCGATGAAGCCGGTGGCGCCGGTGACGAAGTAGTGCATTGATCCTCCTCAAGCCCGCTCGGGCCGCTCGCGGGCATTCTGCATTAGGAAGACCCACCTACACATCCCCCGCGCACGCGCTACATTCCCCGTGCAGGGCGCGGAATTCCGTTCCAACAGGAGAAGCACGATGGTGACGAAACTCAAGAAGACCGGCGGCGACGGCAAGGCCTCGACCGCGCAGCTGGCCAGCACGGTGAAGGAATCGGCGCAGCAGATCTGGCTCGCGGGCCTGGGCGCCTTCTCCAAGGCGCAGGAGGAAGGCAGCAAGGTGTTCGATGCGCTCGTCAGGGAAGGCCAGACGCTGCAGAAGCGCACCCAGAACGTCGCCGAGGAAAGGCTCTCCGAAGCCACCACCCGCATGGCGTCGATGGCCACCGACCTGTCCAACAAGGCTTCGGGGCAGTGGGACAAGCTGGAAGGCATCTTCGAGGACCGCGTCTCCCGCGCGATGAAGAAGCTCGGCGTGCCGTCATCGCGCGACATCGACGCGCTGGTCGACCGCATCGAGGAACTCCAGCGGACTGTGGCCAGCCTGCAGGGCGGCACCGCCCGCAAGCCGACTGCGGCCAAGCGTCCGGCGGCGAAGTCGGCCGCCGCGAAGGCCGGCGTCCGCCGGCGCGCACCGGCGCGCAAGGCTGCCGGGTGAG